>DATDNV010000208.1:0-4187 GCA_036518075.1 Thermoanaerobaculia bacterium | reverse complement strand
GGTCCGCCGCCGCGAGAATCGAAGATGCCTTCTCGGCCGCGATCCGCCGTTTCAGCTCGGCGCTTTCGGAAAGCTGTGCGGCGATCCGCTCGATTCGGGGATCCTGCGCCATTACTTCTCCTTTCGCGCCGAGAGAGAGGGAGACGGCGCGACCAGCCGTTCGATGATGCTTGCGGCCTCGGCGAGATCGTCGGCGACATAGTCCGGGGCGACCGACGCGTCCCGCGCGACCTCGTCTCCGTATCCCGTCCGGACGAGAATCGCCGTCGCCCCGGCGCGCTGGCCGAGCTCGATGTCGCAGTCCTTGTCGCCGATGACGAAGCTCTCGGAGGGCAGGAAATCGAGCTCGCGCGAGGCGCGTTCGAGCAGCGCGGTCCCGGGCTTACGGCACGCGCACCCCTCCTCCGGGACGTGAGGGCAGAAGTAGATGCCGGCAAGGGCCACGCCTTCCGCGGCGAGCAGCTCCCGAAGCCGTTGATGGATCTCCTCCAGACGGGCTTCGGTCAGAAGCCCGCGGCCCACGGCCGATTGATTCGTGACCACCGCCAGCGGGAGGCCGGACTGCGCCAAACGCCTCAGGGCCGCCCCGGCCCCGGGCATGAGCTCGATCTCCTCTGGGTCGCGGATGTAGCCGCGCTCGAAGACGATCGTCCCGTCGCGGTCGAGCAGAACGCAGCGCCGGCTCATCGGGACTGGGCCGCCGCGAAGAAATCCTCCGCGGCGGCGTAGGATTCCGGCGTTCCGATGTCGAGGAGCGGCCCCTCCCCGACGGCTCCGTAAAGGCCTTGTCCGGCCAGCGCGGGAAGGATCTCGGTCTCGAGCGAGGAGGCGACGTTCGCGGAGATCCCGTCAAAGACGCTTCGCTCGAAGAGATAGACGCCGGCGTTGACGAGACCGCCTCCCGCGCGGTTGGACTTTTCCCGGAAGGCTCGGATCTGGCCGTCGGGGGCCACTTCGACCGATCCGAACCGTGAGGTATCCGGCATCGGCACGAGCCAGACCGTCGCATGCGCCGGAAGCTCGTCGTGGAGCTCGAGAAGGCGGGGCAGATTCGCTCCGCTCCAGGAATCGCCGTTGGCGGCGAAGAAACGGTCGCTCCCGACCTTCCGTGAAGCAAGCGCGAGAGCCCCGCCCGTGCCGAGCGGCTCGGTTTCGTGCGAATAGGAGATCTCGACGTTCCATCTTCGTCCGTCGCCGAAATGACCCGAAATCGCATCGGCGAAGTGGCCCGTGCAAAAAAGGAAACGCTGGATTCCCTGTTCGCGAAACGCGAGAAGGAGCCACTCAACGAACGGTTTCCCGGCGACGGGCGCCATCGCCTTTGGACGATCGGAGATGACCTCCCGAAGCCGGCTTCCCAGACCGCCGGCCAGGATGAGCATATCCAGCTGTGAGACGGAGACCATCAATGCTTCGTTTGCGCTGATGTTAGCCGGTCGCGCCGGGCAGGAGTGAAGAAACTTCGGGCGTCCGCTTGTTCCAGCGAATGTAGATCGTCTTCTCGACCCCGGCGTGGATCACTCCGTCCTTATCGACGAGGTCGACCTTGTAGACCCGGTCGATCGACGGCGCTTCCGCGGTGAGGCGCCGGATCGTGGCGGTCTCCTCTTCGTCGATCACGAATCGGGCATAGAGAGTCGAGCGTCCCGGCTTGCGGAACCGAATCGTGGCCGCTCGGTCCCAGACCGTGTATTCCGGCCCGAGGATCCGGATGAGCATGACCATGTACACGCCGTCCACGGCTCCATACAGACTGCCGCCATAGATCGTGCCGACGTAGTTGCGCGTGCGCCAGGAAAGGCGGAGCCGGACGCGCATCTCGCGAAAGTCGCTTGCGATGTACGTCACGCGGCCGCCCGTGCCTCGATAAGCCGGCAATAGATTAAACAGCCAGCGGAGTCGGCGGCTGGCGAAGGACTCGGGCACGGAGGAAATTGTCTCACCGTGGCTTCACGGGGGATGGAGAAGAGGTTCAAGCTCTGGTTTAGAAAATCAGAGGGCTTGGTAATGCAAGTAACCGATTCCGACGCGCATGGCGTGATGCCAGCCGACGGGAACAGAGACCGTGACCGCAACGGCGAGAAGAGCGTGCGCGAGCGATATCGCGTAAATGTTTCGATAGCGCCGGTAAGCCAGGGTCCAGAGAAACTCCGCGATGAGCGTGGCCGACATGAGGACAGGATTGGGAACATGCGCGCCGGCGAAAAGAACCGCGGTCACGACGACGGCGGACATGCCGCTTCCCCGAAGAGCTTCGATGCGGCGGAAGAAGAAGCACTGAGCGGCGAACTGCTGTGCGAGCGCCCATGGAATGTAGGCGAGCACGCGCCTTCCGAGAGCTTCGTCGGAGAGGCCATGCAGGGAACCCAAACGCCAGCCGATCAGCGCCAGGACGCCGCTTAGACCGAGCGCGGCCGGCACGATCCAGAGCGAGCCGCGCAAGCCGCTCAGGCCCAGGCCCAACTCAGAAACTTTTTCGCGCTCGATCAGGAAGACCGATGCCAGAACCTCCACATACACGGCCGCGATCGCAACCGCTCTCGGTGCACCCGTCGTCCACAGAGCGGCCTGGATCGTCGGGTAGACAACCAGGAGCCCGAGGAGAGCGCGGCGGCGTTTCATGAACCCGGAAGAGGATGAGTCTGCCGGAATCCTGTCTCCGCGATCCCAATGCTAAGCTGAATGCGGATGACCGAACCGGGGTATGTGAGTCTCCTCGCGAGCGGCGAGCTCGAAGAGCGAGTAGACCGCCTTTACGCGCTTCTCTCCCGCTGCACCGTCTGCCCGCGTGACTGCGGCAATGATCGGCTGGCGGGCGTGCTCGCCTCATGCGCGTCCGGCGCCGACCCGGTCGTCTCTTCCTACACGCCGCATTTTGGCGAGGAGCCGGCGCTGTCGGGAACTCGCGGTGCGGGCAACATCTTCTTCGGCAACTGCAACCTGCGCTGCGTCTATTGTCAGAACTATCAGATCAGCCAGGACTATCCGCGGCAGAAGGACAACGGCGTGACGGTCGAACGCCTGGCCGACATGATGCTGGAGCTGCAGGGGAAGGGCTGCCACAATATAGGACTTGTGTCACCGACCCACTATGCGCCGCAGGCGGCGCGCGCGGTCATGCTCGCGGCGAAGCGCGGGCTCGTTCTTCCGATCGTCTACAACACAAACGCCTACGACTCGGTCGAGGTCCTGAAACTCCTCGACGGCATCGTCGACGTATATCTGCCCGACTTCAAGTACGCGGACGACACGGCGGGGTGGCTCTACTCCAAGGTTCCCGACTACGTCGCTCGGTCGCGGGCGGCTCTTCTCGAGATGTACCGCCAGAAGGGCTCGCAGCTCATTTTCGACGAGAGCGGCCTTCTCCGGAGCGGCCTTCTTGTCCGCATGCTGGTCCTCCCCAACAACGTCGCCGGAATCTCCGATTCGCTCTGCTGGATCGCCGAGACGCTTTCGCCGCGGGTCGCGATCTCGCTCATGTCCCAGTACTACGCGATCCACCGCGCGGCCTCGAACCCGAAGTATTCGGCGCTGAACCGCTCGATTCATGCCTCGGAGTGGGAAGAGGCGCTCGCGGCGCTCGAAGGTTGGGGCTTCGAGAACGGGTTTCAGCAGGAGTTCGAGTCCGCCAGCAAGTACTACCGGCCCGACTTCACCGACCGCGAGACTCCGTTCCGGGACATCCGGGACTTTCAGGCGGAGGATTCGGAGCTTCGGAATTCGGGCTGAGAGAGAATCGTCTCGATGAATGACTCCCGAGTGCGAGCCTCTGGAGTCCTCAGTCCCCAGTCCACGGTCCTTGGTCGAAACGAGCGAACGGGTCTTTTCGAAAACGCCGTTCTTGCCTACGCGATTTCCGCAGCTCTCGCCGCGCTGGTCCTTCTGTTTCATCTGGGCGCCCCGCCGCTGACCAGCCCCAACGAGGGTCTCTACGCCGAGGTCGCGCGCGAGATGAATCAGACGGGCGACTTCGTCGTTCCGCATGCGAACACGATCGTGTACCTGGAGAAACCGCCGCTGCTCTACTGGCTCGCAGCGCTCTCCATGCGCGTCTGGGGTGAGCACGCGTTTGGAGCGCGCTTCCCATCGGCCGCGGCGGCGATCGCAACCGTGCTTCTCGTGGTCGCCGCGGGCCGGCGCTTGCTCGGTCTTCGGGCAGGCGCGCTCTCCGGCGTGGTGCTGGCGAC
>DATDNV010000207.1:0-8085 GCA_036518075.1 Thermoanaerobaculia bacterium | reverse complement strand
ACAAGCGGTTCTCGCACCACGTCATCACGATCGAAGATCCGGTCGAGTTCGTGCACACGAATCAGAAATCGATCTTCACGCAACGCGAGATCGGCAACGACGTCATGACGTTCGCCGAGGGAGTCAAGGCCGCGATTCGGGAGGATCCCGACTGCCTGCTCGTCGGCGAGATGCGCGACCTCGAGACGATCCGCATGGCGCTCGCGGCGGCGGAGACCGGTCTGCTCGTCTTTGCGACTCTGCATACGAACTCGGCAGCCAAGGCGGTCGACCGCATCATCGACGCGTTTCCCGCGACGGAGCAGGATCAGATCCGAACCGTCCTGGCCGAAAGTCTGCGGGCGGTGGTCGCGCAGCAGCTCCTGAAGAAGAAGGAGAGAGGCCGCGTCGCCGCGTACGAGATTCTGATCGGGTCGACGGCTCTGGCCAACGCGATCCGAGAGGGAAAGACGAACCTGATCAACAACCAGATTCAGACGGGGAAATCGAAGGGCATGATCTCGATGGACCAGTCGCTGGGCGAGCTCGTTCGAACCGGCGTCGTCGAGCCCAACGAAGCGCTCGATCGAGCTCTCGACAAGGAGACCTTCAAGACGATGCTGGCGGCTCTGCCCGAGGGTCGAGTGCAGAGCGGCGCGACGAGTCCAGGATCGGGCCCTGCCCCGGCGGTCCACCCACCGGCAGCCGCAAGGTAAAAACCGATCCGCCTCCGGATCGGCTCGCGACTTCAACCGTCCCTCCGTGGAGCTCGGCGATTCGGGTCACGATCGCGAGTCCAAAGCCGGCGCCCGAGGGTTTGGTGGAGAAGAACGGAAGGAAGATCTTTTCGCGCGCCGAGGTCTCCACACCGGGGCCGCGGTCGCCGATTCGCACCAGGACCTCTCCCTGCTCGCTGACTCCCCCGAGCGTGATCGCGTCGGGTTCGCCGTGGCGGGGCGGCGGCGTCGCCTCCGCCGCATTGCGCAGCAGATTCGAGACCGCCCTCCGGAGGAGAACCGGTGATCCGGAAACGTCGGGAAAGTCTCCGGATCGGGCAACCGCGACGGACGGAAACGCCCTCTCGGTTTCGGCAACCGACTCCTCGGCCACGGAGTCGAGGCTGACCCGCTGTGGCACGAATTCCTGAGGGCGTGCAAAGAGGAGGAAGTCGCTGGTGACGCGCGCGAGCTCCTCCGCCTCGCGGCGAATGGACCGAAGATGCTCCGCAGCGCGCTCGGGATGGCGGAGAGCGAGATCCGCGAATCCTCCGATCGCGGCCGCGGAGTTGCGAAACTCATGAGCCGCTCCGGCGGAGACCTCTCCGAGGTCGGCGAGATGCCGAGCGAGTGCAACCCGCGCCTCCAGGCGCCTCACTTCCGAGAGGTCGGAGAAGAGCGCCAGGACTCCCAGAAAGCGTCCGTCGGCGCCGCTGGCGGGAGTCACGGTGACTCCGACGACCCGTTCTCCGTCGCCGGAGTCCCAGTGAATCTCCTTCCTCGTCACGGCCTCACGCTTGGCCAGAGCCGCCGCGACGGCGTTGCGAAAATCGAGAGCTCCGGCGAGCAGCTTTTCAAAGGATTCGCCCTTTCCCTCTCCTTCGGACTTCAGGATCTCGCGGCCGGCCTCGTTCAGCTCGACGATCGTGCCGTCTCGGTCGACCGAGAGGAGTCCGGTCGGAAGGTTCCGCGCGAGGGTTCGAGCGGCGATCTCCAGATCGTCCGCCCGCTCCTTCTCGGCGCGCGCGAGTCGGGCGAGCTCCCTTTCCTTGTCCGACAGAGCCGCGATCGTGGCTTCGAAGCGCGCGATCAGGAAGCCGCGCTCATCCTGATCCGGCGGGGGAACCGGACCTCCCGGAGCGGATTCCGCAGTCGCCAGGAGCCGTTCATAGGGAGCCAGCAACGAACGCAAGTAGAGCCACGACAGCACCACGAAGACCGCGCTCGCCAGAGGGATCAGAACGGACGCGATGCGCGCGTCGGTTCGGAGGGCCGCTCCCGTTCCCGCGTCGAGAGCCACCGCGAAGATCCCCTTCGACCCGGACATGGCCGCCAGAAGCAGATCGGGTTTCGTTCGCCACTCCGTCCGCGACCGGCCCGGGAGCGGTTTCTGGATCGGAAGCGAGCCCGGGGGCTCCATCACCCGCTCGACGCCGCGAAGTTTCCGGCCGTCACTGTCGTAGAGCGCGACGAACAGCACGTCCGGTTCGAGCGCGACGCGCTCGAGAGAATCCGCCACCTCGCCGGAGGACAGCGACAGGCGCCGCAGGATCTCCGCGGCGTGCCGTTCCGTCTGCTGGCTTCCCCAGTCGACGGCGGCCCGAAAGAGAAGCAGCGTCACCGTGTTCAAAAAGAGGATCAGGAGCAGCGCGATCGAAAGAAACAGACGGGAGTCGCGGCGGAACGTGTGCGGAACTTTCGCCGAACCGGCGCGCTCCGTGGATCGGCGGGACCCCCCCGGAGAGGCCGCAGGAAGATCGGCGCGACTCTGGGACACCGTGTCCGCATTGTACGCGGAGTCGCGCGACTCGCGAGTCTTCAGGACCAGAAGGATCGGTAGAAACGAACCAATTCGGCGCCGAAAAAGAGCGTCGCGATCGCACCCAGGGAGAGGAAGACTCCGAACGGCAGGCGCATCTTCCGGTCGCCGGTTCCGAGCACAATCAGACCCAGGCCGACGACGCTCCCCGCCAGCGACGCGAGGAGCACCGTCACCAGCACGCCGATCGGCCCGAGGAACGCGCCGATCATTCCCAGCATCTTGACGTCTCCCAGGCCCATCCCTTCCCGGCCCGCCAGGCGCTCGTAAAGAAAGGCGAGAAGGTAAAGGCCGCCCGCGCCGACGGCGACGCCGAGGAGCGCTCCCTTCAGGTTCCGGGCGAGCAGAGACAGCAAGAGGCCGACGCCGATGCCGGTCAAGGTGATCTTGTCGGGAAGAATCTGAAACTCCGCGTCGATGGCGAGAAGCGCGAGACAGGCGGAGCAGAGAAAGGCCCCGGCGGTGAACTCCAGCCAGCTGTCCGCACGGCGAGCGAGAAGGAACCAGAGAACGCCATTGGAGAGCTCCATCGCCGGATAGCGCAGCGCAATCGGAGCGCCGCAGACGCGGCAGCGCCCTCGCAGGAGAAGCCAGGAGACGACCGGGACGTTGTCCCAGGGAGCGATCGGGGAGCCGCACGCGGGACAGTGCGAACCGGGAAACACGACCGATTCCCCTCGAGGCAGACGGTGCGCGAGCACGTTGAGAAAACTTCCTACGATCAAGCCGGCGACGCCGGCCACCGCCGCTCCCCACACACCAAAGTCGGACGCGAGCCCGGTCATAGCACGCTTCCGGACTTGGGGGGACGGGCTGCCGCGGCGAACGCCATCGTCAGGATCGCCGCGGCCGAAATGGCGCCTCCGACGATGACCGAAAGAGGACGGTAGCGAAAGACGACGCGATGCGTCCCCTCGGTGAGCGGCACCGCCCGAAAATATCCATCCGCGCGCCGGATCTCTACCGGCTTTCCGTCCGCCTCGGCGATCCAGCCCGGATACCAGAGATCGGTCAACACCAGAAGGCCCGGGAGAGTCGAGGTCACCTCCGCGACCACCTTTTCGGGAAGGTCCTCGGCCAGACGAGCGACCAGAAGAGGCTGCGTCGACGAGCGCGGCATCTGTTCGACGGCGCGATCGAGCACGACTTCGTGAACGAGATCGATCTGGCCGCTCGCGACTCGGTCCCAGGCGCGGTCCGGATTCGGTTCGACGCGAAACCCGTGGACGAAGGAGAGCCTGGGCCGGTAGGGCGCGAGTGGCCCTCGGAAAAAAGGACCGATTTTCATCGACGGGATTCGCAGCGGCTGAAAAGGCGTCCACAGAACGCGAGCGCTGACCGGACCGGCGCCGGCAACCAGATCCGTCGAGGCATCGATCGCACCCTCCACTCTTCGCGATGCGCGGGTCGGCAGCGCCGCCGCCGTTCGCACCGTCCGGATTCCAAACAGAAGGTTGGTGTAGCCCAGCAGCGACTCTCGCTGACAGCGAAGCGTGTCGCTGGTCGAGCTCGCTCCCGTCAAGCATCGCTGAGCGAGCTCGCGCATGGGGGGAGTCAGAATGCGGCCCGACACGCTCGAAAACGAGGCGACCATGGGGGGCTCGCGGACGACTTCCGAATCGGGGACGAGAGGAAAGAGCGGCTTGCCCGCGAATGCGAGAGCCGTTCCCAGACCGATCGCCGAGAAACCCGCGATCACGCCGCTCAGACGCTGCCCTCGAGCCAACCCCGACGACACGAGGACGAAGCCGGCTGCGGCAGCGACTCCCGCAAATCCGACGAGGGCGTCCCCTTTCGAAAACAGAAACTGCACAACGATCGCGGCGCCGCCGAGAACGCAAAACACGACTCGCCGAACGCGTCCTCCGGGAGCAAATCGTTGCCGGTCCCAGCCGAGCCCGGCAAGCATGGACACGCTCAGATGCGGCAGCGCCAGAGCCTTGGCTGCGTATCGCAGCCGGTTGAGCGGTGGAATCGCTCGCAGCCAGGAACCGGGCCATCCCGCGCTCGCGAAGAGCAGACCCGCGATGCCGATCGACGCGAGAAGCCAGAGCAGCCGACGCCGGCGCGCTTCTCCGAAGCTGGCGGCCGCGGCGACGAGAACGATCGCGCCGACATAAAGCGTGGAGAGATAGGAAGTCCCGCTCTCCGCACCGCCGAGCGCGGAGGTCAATGCGCTTCCGAGGCGAACCGTTCCGACTTCGAGCTGATCGCGCGCGAAACCCGCCGTTCGGTCCGACCGGAGGGCGAGCTCTCCGAGCGGCACGAGCGCCCAGGCGCTCAGGGCCAGCCCGAGCAGCACACCGACCATGGCTCTTGCCGCCGTGAGACGGAGCGTCGGGGCCACCCACCCGTCCCATTCCCGCCTCGGAGTCGCGATGGCGAACGCGAACGCGAGGGCAATGACCACGAAGGTCATCTCCGGACTGCCCGCCATCGCCGAGAGCCCGATGAGCGCCGCTAGCCCCAACCGCTGGCGCCGCGTCTCCAGACCGCTGCGCGCGAGCGCACAGGCGCCAGGCAAGTAAGCCCAGCCGCCGAAATGATTCCAGTACCACGATAGAGAAGCCGAGAACCCGCCGGCGCAGTAGACGAGAGCTCCGAACAGGGCTCCGGCGTCGGAGATCCCCTCGTCCTTCAGAAGCCGGTGGATTCCCCAGGAGGCAAGGAGGAAATGGAAGAGGAGAAACAACGCTCCCGCCATTCCCGGGGACGGCAGGAGGAAGAGAAACGTGGGCGGATAAAAAGTACCCGATTGCCCGTTCGCGAGCCATGGCTCCCCCGTTCCCGAAAGAGGATTCCAGAGCGGGATTTCGCCAGCCCGGATTCGCGCCGCGGTGTAGAGCTTGATGGGATAGAAGAAATCTCCCTGGTCCCGTGAACCTGGAGCTTGATGATCGAGAAACGCGGGATAGAACCAAAAGAGAACCGGAAGGATCGCCGCCGCGATGAGAATTCCCGGCAAAGCCGAGCGGCGGAGTGTCACAGCGTCATTGTAGAGATCTCTAGAGTTGGCCGTCGAGCGCTACCCGCTCATCGTGTCCTTCGGCGAGGCAAAGCCAGGGCGGAGATGCGCCAAAAAAAAGTCCCGACCTTTCGGTCGGGACTCGGGCTTACGAAGCCAGAGAGGAACGAAGATCAGTGCTGTGCGCCTTCCGGCCACTGAATGAAGTTTCCGTCGGAGTAGCAGATGTCGTCGTTGAAGTCGGTGGTCGTTCCGCAGACGGTCGGGCCGGTGAAACCGCCGCCGTTTCGGCCTGTCGATTCGAGCAGGTAGTTGTTGCCAGCCGCATCCCGAACGTAGCCGAAGAGGTTCTGCCAGCCGTCGCGCCGGGGCGGGTTGCCGATATAGGTCGGCGAAAGCTGCGACCAGGACGTGTCGTCGATGACAACGGCCGTGGCGGTGTACGGGTACGTCGAGCAGCCCGCAGCGCTCGGGTAGTAGTTGTTATCGACCGCGTACGCCTCGACCGCCGTCGCCAGCGAACGCATGTCCGACATGGTCCGTTTCTGCTTGCCGCGCTGCACGGCGTTCAGCAGGTTCGGGATCGCGATCGCGGCGAGAATACCGATGATCGCGATGACGATCAAAAGCTCAATCAATGTGAAACCGGATTCCTTCTTCTTCATCGTGCCTCCTGTTCCTGGACTCACTTCTCGGATGCTTTTCGACTAGGCTGGCTGTCTCTTCGCAAGGAAAGAGCCAAGAGAAAACTCGTGCTAAGTCCTTTGGGGAGTGTTGTTTCACCAAAACCTGGAGGTCGCGATCTTGACGTTATTTGTCAATTTCGTCACTTCGGAGGTGACGTTTTGCTTCCGCTGAACGCGAACTCCTCCAGGAAGTCTCGAAAGAGATCAACTCCATTGAGGTAGTCCCGGAGGTACACCCTTTCATCATTGCCGTGCCGCCGGGCGGCGTCGAACCGGTTCATCGGAATCGGTGAAAACCCATATGCCGGGAATCCATGCTGCTGAAAGATGATCGAGGTTGTAAAACCCCCCATCATCGGAAGAGGTCCGAAGGGGACTCCAGGGTAACGAGCCTCGATGACCCGCTGCAGATCGAGTGTCGCCGCCGTCGGATAGGGACTCGCCTCGGTCGGCCCGCTCTCGAAGAGAGAGACCTGACGGATCGAGGAGCGGGACGCGTCGGCCAGGACCGACCTCACAAAAGGAGAGGGATCCATTCCCGGAGGGGTGTAGACGAAAAACGTGCTGTGAAACTTCGCATTCGGATCATCCGGCGGTCGAACGGGTCCGATCCACTGGATTCTGGCCTCGAGGAAAACGCCAAAGCGATCCGGTATGCCGGAAAGCTCCTTGGGATCGCGACGAACTCGATCGAGATTCCGGAGAATGTCGTTCAGAGGCGGATGCATCTCGTTGGCGAGCAGTCGGAATCCCAGAACGACCTGAGGATCGGGTTCGACGATCGGTGACTGCAGCCGGCTCCATCGCGAGGCGAACGCCTGAAGCGGTTCGGCCTGGGAAGACTCGAGCTCAGCCCAGGCACATCCTGCCTGGACCGTTTCGATCCCCCAGAATCGGACGTCGCGAAGGACGACCTCGGACGAGCCGCCCTCGTTGAAAACCGCCGTCACGCCCTCGAACCATCCTGGCCGATGCGCGAGCAGCCAGCGGGAGCCCCATTCCTGCCGCCACTCTTCGTCGGCCTCGGCGAGAAACAGGATGTCTGACTGAGGAACGATTCCATGCTCCTTCAGGTGGCGCATCGCCAGCGCCTGGACAATCGCCAAAGACTTCGTATCGAACACGCCCCGCCCGTAGAGATAACCGTTCTTGAAATCCCCTTCGAACGGCCGTGCATCTTTCCACCCCTGTGGAAAGACGTTGGCCACGTCGATATGACTCAACAGAAGGATCGCTCCGTCTCGCCGCAGCCCGGGGAGCCTCGCCAGGAGGTTGCAACGCCTCGGCGCCGGACAGACGACCTCGGCTTCGATGTTCGCGCAGTCGAAAAAATGCTTCAGGAATTGAGCTCCCGCTTCCTCCCCGTCCGCTTCCGAGCGAGTGGGAATCCGCACGTAGTCTCGAAGAAGGGAAATCGGTTCCTGGGCCAGCCACTCCTTCGGCGAGCGAAGCTGATCGGGCGAAATCAGGGAGGGGGCCTTTCGCCGACAGCCGGAAGCGAGGGCCATGGCGATGGCCAGCGCGACGATCCACCTCGCGATTCTCACGGCCGCTATTCTCGGACAACCAGGAGCAGGCCGATCAGAGAGAAGAGCACGGGACCCCAAAAAGAGACCTGGCCGCCAGGGATTCGTTCCTGCCATTCGACCCGGTGCTTTCCCTCCGGAACCGCCACGGCAGACATTGCGATTTGAGCAGGGACGACCTCCGCCGGACGGCCATCGATGAGAACGGTCCGATAGTCCCAGAATCCTCGCACGACGAAAAGCCATGTCGGATCGGGGCAGACCGTCTCGGCGGTGAACCTTTCCGGAGAGCGTTCGAGCATCCGGACCTGCCCCGGGCGTGCCGCGCCGGGCCTCGCACCGGCCTTCTCGAGAACCACTTCCGCCGAAGTCGGAGCGAGAATCTTGGAAGCGA
>DATDNV010000206.1:0-3187 GCA_036518075.1 Thermoanaerobaculia bacterium | reverse complement strand
AGATCAGGACCGCCCAGGGGGAGAGGCCGGAGAGCATTGCCATGACGACGGTCAGCTGCGCCGAACACGGAACTCCAAGGGCGAGGAGAAGGATGACGATGAGACGCTCCTTGGGCGTCTCGAGGATCCGCGTCGTCAAGGTCGCCATGGTGTCGCATCCGAGTCCTAACACCATCGGCAGCACTGCCTTGCCGTTCAATCCCATTTTCTTGAAGACCCGGTTGACCATGACCGCGAGCCGCGGCAGGTAGCCCGAGTCTTCCAGCGCTCCGAAGGCGAGAAAGAAGGTGCTCACGATGGGCAGAACCAGCGCGAGGGCGTACGCGAGAGCCATCGTGATGACGCCGTACGGACCAACCAGGAGATCGCGAACGATTGACCAAGGAATCCAACGGTTCGCGGCCGCGATGGCAGCGGGCGAGATCACCTTTCCGAAGAGTCCCTGCTCGAGCAGATCGACGAGCTTCTTGGCGCCGAGCACGCCGACGAAGAGATAGGAGAAATAGAGGACGGCGGCGAGAAGAGGAAGTCCCCAGATCGGGTGCGTCGAGAGCGTTTCGAGCCTGCGAGCCCATGGGCGCGGATCCGGACGCGCTTGCTCGCGGGCAGCGGAGGCGTGAGGAGCCAGGCGCGAGACCTCCGCCATTCGGGCGCGGTTGACGACGTACGCCAGATGTTCGGGAAACTCGCGGCGAAGGCGCTGGCTCGCTTGCTCGACCTGCGAGAGAGACTCGCGCCGCATCCGCTCCGACAGCCAGTCCGAGAGAGTCTCGTCTCCGGCTAGCGCCAGAAGGGCGAGGGAGCGCGGCGAAATGGCGCAAGGGGGAAGCAGGGGCGTGACTGTCGTCAGCGCCTCTTCGATCGCCGGCGGATAAGTCACCCGCGCGCTCCCCGCTGCGGGCTCGGAGAGCGCCTCCAGCAAGCGGGAGACTCCTTCGCGGCGAATCGCCACGGTGGACACTGTGGGCACGCCCAGTCGAGCCGAGAGCGCCTTCTCGTCCACTTCGATGCCGCACGCCCGCGCCTCGTCGACCATGTTCAGACAAAGCACGAAGGGAATTCGTGTCTCCGCGACCTGGAGAGCGAGCAAGAGGGTCCGCTCGAGATTCTTGGCGTCTCCGACGACCACCACCGCTCCCGCGCGACCTGACAGCAGGATGTCACGCGTGACGCGCTCGTCCTCCGAAGACGGGTGAAACGAGCCCGCGCCGGGGGTGTCGATGATGCCGATGCGTTGTCCCGACACGACTGTGTGGCCGGTCGAGAGCGCGACCGTTGTGCCCGGATAGTTCGACACGGTGACATAGGTTCCGGTGAGAGCGCCGAACAGGGCGCTTTTCCCCACATTCGGATTTCCCACCAGGGCGACCTCGAGCGGACGGCCCGCGGACCGGGTTCCTCCGAGCTCACCCTCCGGTCCGTCTTTGAGGAGATCCGGGGCAGACGCCGTCGCGGACTCGGGTCCGGCGCAATTGAGACTCGATCTCATGTCGGCAAAATTAGCCTTCGTTGTGAGGCGCGGCCTGATGCAAACCCATCAGGTCGGGTCGGGGGCCGTTTCGTCGGCCGGGGCTCGAGCCGCGGCACCGGATCCTGTTCTGAGCCGTCGCCCGGGAGGAGAAACTGCGCGCGATTTCCGCCGCGCCCGAAGGCCTCCTCTCTGATCCGAACGCATCAGGGCCGCGCGGCGCGAGCGCGGTAGCTTGGCGATGCTCGACTGAAGGAGAAGAACTATGAGCCACCGGACGTTTTTGGCCTGCTGTGCCGCGCTCCTCCTGGCTTCTGTGTCCGCCGCTCAGCCGAACGACACGTCATCGGCCTCGAAAGACGACTACTTCGACATCAACGGGATGAAGGTTCGCATCAACGTTCCGCTCACCTTGCCAACCGGCAACAACCTGCTCTTCCAGGCCATCAATACGTGCCGCCTCGTGGATACCCGGCCGGCATCGAAATTTGACGTGCCCTACGGGGGACCGGCGTTTCGAACCACCGAAACACGGACCTACTCACTTCCGCCGGCCTCCTACGGAGCGGACGGTTCAGTGACGAACCCCTGCACGTTTGCCAGCCGCCGACTGGCGGACGTCGATGCCGCGACGTTTCCGCCGGCGATCGTCGCGCTGGCGCTCAAAGTGACCGTCATCAACAGGACCGATGCCGCACCGACTGGGGGCGTCCTCACGATTGGAACCCCGGACCCATCGACGAACGTGGGAGGACTCGCTCTGTGGTTTGGCTGGTACGGGTCCGACGTCCCGGTCTCTCATCAGGTCTGCGTCAAGACGGTCAACGGCCATTTTCCGATCTCCCTCACATCGGATCTATCCGGGATGGCTAACGAATCCGATGTCGTCGTCGACGTTCTCGGGTACATGCTCTCGGATTCTCAAAGGGGAGAGGCCGGACCGCAAGGACCGATTGGCCCGAAGGGCGACACGGGTCCGCAGGGAATTCAAGGTCTGACCGGACAGCCTGGCCCGGCGGGACCTCAAGGGCTCAAAGGCGACACCGGTCCGCAGGGCCTTCAGGGATTGACTGGACTCACAGGTCCGACGGGCCCACAAGGACTCACAGGTCCCACGGGCCCACAAGGACTCAAAGGGGACACGGGTCCGCAGGGTCTTCAGGGATTGACTGGACCGCCAGGATCTGCCGGTGTGCAAGGACCGCCAGGCCTGATGGGGCCTGTGGGGCCCACCGGTCAGACAGGGCCAAAGGGAGACAAGGGCGACCCCGGTTCCTCGGCGCTTCACGTGCTGAACGCGGGCAGCATGAGATTCTCGTGCGGCGGTCAGGTGGGCGATCCCGACGACAGAGGGATCCGATCCCTGGAATGGAATTGTACGGCCACGGTGACCGTGCCGGGGTTCACGCCCTCTTGCCAGGTTTCCGTCTACTACATCGATACGACCAACGATCAGATTGCGGTGTCCAAAAAGACGGAGGGCAGCTTCACTGTGCAGGGCAAGAACGCGTCTCATTTTGCCTGGGTGACTCTGTGTAGCGAGAACTGAGGGTAGAAGATGAGGGGGGCGGTGGACGCTGGAAACTCGAGGAAGCACCCGCCGCCGCTCCGATTGATTCCCCGCATCGTTTCCTCGAATACGCGATCGACGCCGCCGAGGCCTGCCATCTGCTCGGGATCCGGACGGTCGCCGTCACGGCGGGATCTATCTGCGAGAAG
>DATDNV010000205.1:0-5141 GCA_036518075.1 Thermoanaerobaculia bacterium | reverse complement strand
GGCCGCCGCTCCGCTCCGACGGCGCAGCCACATCCCGTCTGATAGGCCATCACGGGCGGTGCGCCGTCGGAGAGGCCCCGCTGCGGGAGAACCCCGCCGCTCGCAAAGGGCCGTCGCTGGTCGCTCGTCGCAGCCTTGTCGAGATGGAAGATTCCTCTTTCCTTGCTCCTCGCTCATCGCCGCCAGCGGGAGGCGGACCCGCCGCCGGGTCTCGCATCGTGACAACAGCCTCACTGTGAGCTCCGGCCCGGAGGCGTTGCCCGCTGGGACCCTCGAAATCGCGTTGGTCCGCACGGCCGGGGGCAGGCGATCGCCACCGCTCTGCCTTGTGGCGATTTCGCGAGCGGCGGGCGTGGACAGTCTCTCTTTTGTCGAACCAGGCCCGCCGCGTGGTCCCGAGGGGAACGCCGCAGGGCTGGGGCGGCTAAAGAAAGTGGGAACAACGTCTTGAGAATTGACACCTAGGTCCGCGGCCTCATTCGCGCTCGAGCTCCCGGCGAGCCTTGGCGAGCTCGCGGCGGCGTCGGGCGTCGACCCTGGGATACTGGAGATTCAGGCCCTCCAGCGCGTCGATGATCGTGGCCGCCACCGTCAGCCGGGTGAACCATTTGTGGTCGGCCGGAATCACGTGCCAGGGCGCCCAGCTCGTGCTGGTCCGGCGGATCATGTCGTCGTACGCGTTTTGGTAGTCCTTCCAGCGCGCCCGCTCGCGCACGTCGTCGATCGAGTACTTCCAGTTCTTCTCGGGGACTTCGAGACGCTCGAGAAACCGTTTCTTCTGCTCTGCGCGGGAGACGTGCAGATAGAACTTCAGAATTCGGTAGCCGTTGCGCGAGAGATATCTCTCGAAGGCGTTGATGTCCTCGTATCGTTCCTCCCAGATCTTCTTGGAGACGAGCTCGCCCGGTAATTTTTCGGCGTGCAGAACATTCGGGTGGACGCGGACGACGAGCACCTCTTCGTAATACGAGCGGTTGAAGATGCCGATGCGGCCGCGTTCGGGGAGCCGTTTCACGGAGCGCCACAGATAGTCATGATCGAGCTCCTCCGACGTGGGCTGCTTGAAAGAGGAGACCTCCACGCCCTGAGGATTGACTCCGGACATGACGTGCTTGATGGTGCTGTCTTTCCCGGCCGCGTCCGGCGCCTGAAAGAGGACGAGAACACCCCAGCGATCCTGCGCATAGAGCATGTCCTGGAGCTCGGCGAGACGTGCGATTCCGCTTTCGAGAAGCTTCTGCGCCTTCTTCTTGGCGATGTCCAGGCCGGCGGTGTCACCCGGGTCGAAGTGTTTGAGCCGAGAGCGCCGGCCCGGCAAAGCGCGATATCGCGCCGCCAGCCTCCGCGCGCTCTTGCGCATCCAGTTCTTCACCCGAGGATCTTACGCTCGGGTGCGCCGTCGCTGCCGGCGGCGGCTCCCGCCAGCAACCTTTTCGGATCGTCCGCGTAACGAGTATGGGCCCGCATCGTCGGGACAAGGAGGAGTCCATGCCTGAAGTCCGTCGTCACGAACCGGGATCTTTTACCTGGGCTGAGCTCGGAACGAGCGATCCCGGGGCCGCGAAGTCGTTCTATGGGTCGCTCTTTGGTTGGACATTCGTCGACAGTCCCATGGGTCCGGGGCCGGATGATGTGTACACGCGCTTTCAGCTCTCCGGCAAAGACGTCGGAGCGACCTACAAGCTGATGAAGGAGCAGCGCGAGAAAGGCATTCCTCCCAACTGGGGGTCTTACATCACCGTGGGCAACGTGGACGAAACGACCAAGAAAGTGAAGTCCCTGGGCGGGACGGTGATCCAGGAGCCGTTCGACGTGATGGATTACGGGCGCATGGCGGTTCTCACCGATCCCACCGGAGGCGTGATCTCTCTCTGGCAACCGGGCAAGCACATTGGATTCGAGCGCGTGGGAGAGCCGGGAACACCCTGCTGGACCGAGCTCGCGACGCGGGACACGAAGACGGCGGGGAAGTTTTACTCGAGCCTCATCGGCTGGAAACTCAAGGAGGCGCCCGACGGTTCTTACACCGAGTTTCAGCGCGGCGATGGACGCTCGATCGGCGGTATGCGGCCCATTCAGAAGGAGGAGGGGCCGGTGCCGCCCCACTGGCTGATCTACGTCCAGGTCGCGGACTGCGACGCGACCGCCGCGAAAGTCAAAAAGCTCGGCGGCAAGACCTTCATGCCGCCCACGGACATCCCCAAGACCGGCCGTTTCGCGACGTTCGCGGATCCTCAGGGCGCGGCGTTCGCGGTGATCAAGCTCGACGCAATGTAGGGAGTTCTCCGCTCGGCAGGGCGCCCTCGGCCTGCGGGCCGCTCCTTCTTCTTCAGGGCGGGGCTCGACCCCGCCCTCTTCATTTGGGAGATTCCGGTCCGCGTTGGCCGCTTCGGAAGGTCGTCCATGCTCCGGCCTTCATGTCGGTGAGCTTGGGCGCCTGCCAGGCGAATTCGGGATGCTTCTGCAGAAACGGTTGCGCCAGGAAGTCTTCGCCGCACGGGTGTCCCATTCGCGCGACGAACCGCATCGCCCCGGCCATCGCGGAGTCCATCGCCTTGCCCTGGACCGCGCCGCCGGGGTGAAAGGGCTCCCATTCCCAGTCCTTGACGCCGCGCGGCGAGACATCGGTATGGCCGCAGAGAGAGCGCTCGTTCGGCCCCGGCTTCTTGTCGAACGCGTCCCAGTGGTCCGCCAGAAGCGTCTTCGCGGTCTCGACGTCGATCGTTCCCTTGTTGTCCTTCATCAAGGCTTCCCATCGGTCGTGGCGCGCGTTGGGAGAGCTTGAACGGTCCTTCGAGTCGAAGTGAGTGTCCTCGGCGAGCACCTGAGGGTCGCTCGCGAAGTTCGAGCCGACGAACACACCGTCTTTGGTGCGCCAGAGGCGATCGTGTCTCAAGCCCTGCTCGAACTGCGCGATCTCACCCGTCTTTCGGTCGCCCAGGAGCCAGTCGTTGGCGTAACCGCCGTTGTTGCCTGCGCGCATGATCCGCACGTACTCGTCGATCGAGTCGGCGTACTGCAGCGCCTTGCGCGAGCGCTCGAACTCGGGCTTTCCGTTCGGGTCCCAACCCGCAAACTGAGTGATGGTCGTCTCGGTGACCATCAACCCCGAGTCGTTGACCCCGAAGTCGTCGTCGCTCGTGATGACGCCCGGGAAGCCGTCCATCAGGATGCGATGGCCTTTGGCGGGGACGAGGTCGAAGACGATCCGCCAGCGCTCGCCGGTCAAGTAGCTCGTCCAGTTGTTGTGTGCGATGACGATCGTTCCATCCTTGGTGTAGCTGCCGGTCGCGACGAAGGCACTGCAGTTGCCCGGGCTCGTGATCGACGGACCGGGGATCCGGTGCTGCGCGTTGTACCAGGGAACGTAGTAGTCGGGCAGCTCCTCGAACGCGTTCAGAGCGACGACGTCCTCCACGTCCAGGCGGACCGACTTGCTCGCGAGTCCCTCGACGATGCCGCGGATCTCTTCCTGATACTCGGGGTCCATCTTCGGCCAGAGCATCGAGTGGGAAGCGTCTCGGAAGAACGCCCAGGGTTTCTTCGTCGTATGGGTGGCTGAGAGCTTTACGGCCTCGAATGCGTCGGCGATTTCCGCCGAAAGCAGAGAGCCGTGCTGAAACCCGATCTCGGAAGGACTGCCTTCCAGGTGAACGTAGATCCATCCGTTCTGTTCGAACCGCCAGGCGCGAGCAAGGCGCTGGTCGGCTGCGTTCGCCGCGGCCGCCGATGTCGGCTCTCGCCCCTTGCAAGCGAGCATGGCTCCGAAGGCTAGACCCAGGGCGAGAGCGGTCCGGACCGTCGATCGGTTTCGCATGTGATCTCCGTCTTCCCCGCCTAGACTTTGATGAAGATTCGCCGACGATACAACCATCCGGCCACGGCAATCCAGGACCCGCAGTAGGCGAGCGCGAAGAGAAGAGAACCGAACCGCGGGTCGGCGAAATGGTCGAAGATCGTCCGGAAGATCGCCGTGTACAGGGACCGAGGCGGTTGGCCGACCTTGACGGCGAAAAGCAGAAACGCCAGGGCGTACCCGGCGACGAACAGAGCGAGCGCATTCGACCCCAGCCAGACGAAGGGGGATGCCCAAGCCTTCCAACCCCGCCGATCGATCGCCCAGATGCAGACACCGAGCGCGGCCGAAGCCAGGCCGCTCATGAAGACCGCATACGAGGATGTCCAGAGATTCTTGTTGATCGGGAAAACGAGATTCCAGATGAGACCGACGATCCCACCGAGCCATCCCCACGCCAGAAGGCGCGCGATCTTCCCGTCGAGCGGCCGGTCGGACTGAAGGAGAAGCCCCGCAAGAATGCCCAGCAGCGTCGTTGCGATCGCGGGCAGGGTGGAAAGGAGTCCCTCCGGATCCCAGTTGGGGTCGTGTTTCCAGGTGTGATCTCCGAGGACGAGCTGGTCGATATGCGTCGCGAGGTTTCCCTCGACGTCGAGCCGTCCCGCGCCGTAGCCGGGCACCGGGACGCGGGTCATCAGCAACCAGTAGCCAAGCAGGAGCACTGCCGCAGCCGGGAGGACTCCCTTGCGGCCGAAGACGAGGTAGATGAGAGACGCAAAGAGGTAGCAGACCGCGATTCTCTGGAGAACCCCGGGAATTCGGACCGACGCGCGCCCAAAGGCGAGCGACGCGAAAAGATTCAGCGCGAGCCCGAGCCCGAAGATGATGGCCGTGCGCAAAAGCAGATGAGAAAGCTGGGACCGATTTCTCCCGCCGCGCCGCTCGAAGGAAAGAACCAGAGACACTCCGACGACAAACAGGAAGAAGGGGAAGATCGTGTCGGTGTAGGTCCAGCCATGCCACTCCGCGTGGAGGAGCGGGGGATAGACGTGCGCCCAGGTCCCCGGCGTGTTGACGACGAGCATCCCGGCGATGGTCAACCCGCGCAGCGCGTCCAGCGCCACGATTCGACCGGGTCGCAGTCGCTGACCCAGGGAGTCGCCCGGAACCGCCGTCATTGCCCTTGGCGGCACGCGGCGGCCGGCGTCTGATGAGAGAGCGGAGCCGCCGCTCCGGTCACTCGGGCACAGGAGCATCTGAGCTTTAGCTCAAGGGTTGTGTGTGTCCTCGGACAGGGCCGCCACCGGGCAACGCCGGCGTCTCCGGGCTCTCTGCTCGGCGACCT
>DATDNV010000204.1:0-5198 GCA_036518075.1 Thermoanaerobaculia bacterium | reverse complement strand
CTCGGCAAGTTCTCTCCAGAGTGGATCTTGTGGATCATCACCTTGAAGTCGATCGTGTTCCCGGTGTCGGGATCGATGTTCGGCGTGCCGGCGACCGTCTGGGGGTTGTGGCAGGTTGCGCAGAGCTTGACGTCCTGGCGCGAGCCGCCGTGGGCCGAAAGAGGGTTGTGGCAGGTGTTGCAAGCCTGGTTGCTCAGGATGTCCCACTTGTCGACGACCGGCTGGCTGTCAGGACGGAAATCGTATTCGACGTTGGCGAAATAGTTTTTTGTCGAGGCGCCCGGAGTGATGAGATCACGTGTGGCATAGATCGCCAGAGTCGTCGTCTTGGTTTGGTCGTAACCGGCGGGAAGCGCAGTCTTGAACTTGTAAGTCGAGTGGCCCACCGCGAGATCGGTCCACGTGCCACCCGAATCCGCTGCGGACTGAGTCGCCTTGTTGCCGACCATCGTGCTCGGTGGAGCCGCAGTCTGGACGCGCGTCGTATAGGCGGTGTAGTTGCGAGTCGCGGGGTCGTACCAGGCCAGGACCTGACTGACTGAGAGCGCCCCCGGCGTGACCTTGCCCAGACGATCGAGAGGCTGACCCAGGTCGTCGTTGAACGAAAGGTCGACCAGCGGCCGCAAATCCGCGGGAATCGTGACGCTGTTCACGGTGATGTGGAAGCCCGGCCGAACGTAGTCGAGTTGTTCGGTCGTCATGTAGGCTTCTTTCTGACCCGCCGAATAGACGCCTTGAGATGGGCGTTGCTCCACGACGATCGGAGCGTTACGACTTCCGGAGACGGCAACGGCGCCCGCCGCCATCGCCAGCAAGAAACCCTTCCTCAAGCTGACCATGAGCCCCCCGTTCGATCGGCCCCGGAACTCCTCAGCTTCCCTTGAATTCTGACGCGATTCTTGTCGTTAGGTCCCTTTACTTCAATGATGCGATTGCATCAGCAGGTCGGCCTGCCGATTTACGTTCGCCCCGGAACAGCGATCAGCCCCGTCTCATAACCTCGCGCAACCGCTGCGAGCCGCGTGTGGACACCGAGCTTGGCAAGGATCCGTTGAGTGTGATTGCGCACGGTCGTTCTGGAAATCGAGAGGCGTCCAGCAATCGTATCGGTGCCGAGCCCTTGGGCAAAACAGCTCAGGACTTCCGACTCGCGCGCCGTCAGTTTGAGCTCCGGTTTAGGCTCGATCGGCGAGATGCGTCGCCAGGCCATTCGACTCCGCGAAGGCAGGACCTCCTCCGGAGATGGCGGGACCGGAACGACCAGAGTCAGCGAGTCGCGCCGGTTGCGGCTCTTTGCAAAGTTCATCCGTTCCTCCCGTCTTCGGCGAATGCGGCCTCTCTCATCGATTTCCGATCCTTTGAAGATTCCGATCCGTCGAGCGACAAGCTCTCGCCATGTTCCACAACTTCGACGTTGCGTCCGAGCACATCAGCGCAAAATCGGGCCAGGTCCGCGTTGGAGAACTCGTCCCATCCGCGACAGGAGTCCCCTCTCTGGGTCTTCGCGTCGCAGGCGAGCGCCACGCGCTGACGGAGCTGCTCCGCAAGCTGCCACAGATTGGCGAATTCTTCCATTTGCGCTCGGTTCAAGTGTGTGCTTCGCCCGATCGCGCTTCGCCACCGCCGATCGAACTCGGCTGCATTCCACCGCCGGAAGCCGTGGCAGAAAATTCCGCGCTGCGCAGCGACCTGACAGATCGAATGGTCTTCATCGGTCAACGCGAGCAAACCCGCCCGGAGACGCGCCACCGCCGCCGGCCGAGACCAGACGGTCTCGGAAGAGGCGCTCACTGCGCCCTCGCGAGCGAAAGCCTCGAGCCGTCTTCCTCCAGGCACTGCTCGAAACAGTGTCCGACCGGACCCGCCCACCGGCTGCACTCCTTCACGTGGAAATCCCGGTCGCCGGACAGTTCGGAGAAGGCGGCGCGATTCGCGTCGAGATGAATGCTCGCGAGGTAGCCAGTCTCGGGACATCGCACCGCTCGCGACCCCGAGAGGCGCCGTCGAGCGCGCAGAAAAAGGACGAGGGCCGGCACGCACGAGAGCACCAAGATGACCCCTAGAGTCTCGAATAACGCCTTCATGATTACCTCCCTCCCGCCTTTCAGCTATTGGACCTTAGTGCTATCGGGCGGCGGCTAGGTTGTTCTCGTTCATGCCGCCGCATCCGTTCCGTGCGAACGTCCGGCCGCAACCTCCCGCCGTATCGCAGACGTCCCCCGAAAATCCTTGAGCATTCACGAACGCCAGCCAGCGCTTTACGTTTTCTTGAATCTGCTTCTCCCCTGCGCTTTGCCGGACGATCAAATAATTGGAGAGACCCCAAATGCTCTTTGCGAGGTTGCACGGACAGCAGCAGGTCGCCGCGCTGAATTTCGAGCAACACGGAGCGGCGAGACTGGAAAGCGCGCGGTCGCGAAGGCTCGTCTGATCGGGGTTGAGCGCAATCGACCGGTTGTATCCGATGAACTCGGCGGCCTGAGAAGCGGCATCCTTGAAGGAGACCGACTGAGCCGGAGAAGCCGAAGCCGCGCGATCGAGCGTGATGGAAGCCAGAGCCGGCAACAGAAAGAGGACGAGCGCGAGAGAGGGCCAGGAGAAACGGGGTGATCTCATCTGCATCAGCTCCTCCGATCCCATCGCGAAAATTGCGACTGAGCCATCATGGAGTCCTCTCTCTTGTCGGGCCTGATGCGGTTACATCAGAAGAATGGCAGAAGCCGTAAACCGATTCAATTGAATCAGTTCGCCACGCCTACGGGCGGGGCGGGTACCGGACCAGATAGGAGTAGGCCGCGCCCACCTCGCCGGGGGTCAGGATGCTAAAGATCGGCATCTGGCCGTGACTGCTCGTCATCATCGGTGTGGGCCGGGACACTCCTTCGCGGACCTTCCGGATGACCTCGTAGGGAAATCGATCGACGGGCAGGCTGGCCAACGACGGAATCGACTGAGACGTCGCGATGCTGACTGCTAGACCCGGACCGCTCGCCTCGTGACAGATGTGACAGGTCCCTTTGACGACATGCTCACCGATGCGCGAAGCGGGCTCGACGAGCAATACCTGTTTTTGCTCCGCTCCCGGGATTCCGGCGAGCTCGTCGAGGTAGGCCAAAAGCGCCTCCACCTCTTCAGGGACGAGGTGACGAAAGGGCGGCATCCTCTCCCCTCCGTTTTGAAGCCGCATGCGCAGAGAAGC
The DNA here is from genome assembly GCA_036518075.1 of Thermoanaerobaculia bacterium. Taxonomy (GTDB): domain Bacteria; phylum Acidobacteriota; class Thermoanaerobaculia; order UBA5066; family Gp7-AA6; genus DATDNV01. The sequence goes on along the minus strand of DATDNV010000204.1, from coordinate 1,999 downwards.
CTGGGCCTGCGAGGCGAGCTGGTTCACCGTCTTCGCATCCAGCTCGGCGCCCCGTTGTTTCATTTGAGCTCGGATCATCGCGGCGGAGGTGGCCTGAACCGGCCCGATGATCGAATTGATCTCGGGGGGAACTCCGGAGCCGTCGGCCTTGTGGCAGGACCTGCAATTGAGACGGTAGAGGTCGGCTCCGGACAATTGAAAGTCGCCGTCTGGCCTTTCTCCGGAAGACAGCTGGCCCGGGTAGCTCGGCGGCGGCTCGCCCCAATTCGCGACGCGGCCCATGTTGGACCCGATGAACGGCACTCCCAGATGTCTGAGCCAGCTCTCCCCCTCGACCGCAGTGACGCGAGTCCCGCTGACCACGCGCACCGCCGCCTCTTTTCGGTCGGGAAGCGAGCGGGCCGGACCGGCCGAGAGGGGCAGACTTCCCAGCGATAGACCGATCAGGCAGGCTCCGGCGCGAGTTCCCAGCATTCGCCGCGGTCGCGTGCGATTCTTCACGAAGCCTGCACCCTGATTCGTCATGCCGCTCTCAACGAGAAATTCGGAAATCGGCTTGCGCGGCTCCGCCCTGCACGGTGACCGGTTTTTCGCTTGCCTTGAGCTTGGGATGCCAGACCTTCAACGTGTATGACCCGTCCGGCACATCGTGGATGTCATAGGACCCGTCGGGACCAGTGACTGCGAAATACGGGGTGGGGAGGACCGCGACGAATCCTTCCATCTCGGGATGAACGATGCAGAGCAGAGTGACGAAACATTCTTTCCGAAACGTGTGCGACTTCTTCTCCCCTTTGGGAAACGTGCCGAGGTTGAACTTGTCCGCGCAGGCATCCGGCGTAAAGACGTTGTGGCCGTAGGGATCGGAATTCAGGAAATCGACGGTCGCGCCGACGAGGACGGGGAGAACATGCGGCTGAAAAACACGGTTCGCCTGGTCGACGGTGACGTGCCCGGCCGGCGGCGCGAACGTCTTGCCGGCGACCTTGCCGACGTAGACGACCGCGTTGGCGTTGTCGCTCAGGCCCTCGCAGGCGACCTTTCCTCGAATCTCTCCCGCCCGCAGAGCTCCCGGGATCAGAACGAACAAACCGACGATCAGGATCCTTTTCATGGAGGTCACTCCTTTTCCCAGTTAGATCGCGAACCGGAGCACGGTCGCGAGGGTGTAGTTGTGCGAGTTTCGGAGATCGTCGCGATACTCGAGCATCGCTTTGATGTTGGCGCGGATGAGCACGCTGAAATTCGCGTTCAAGATCTTGCTGACGGGAACCGACGCGTCGGCGACACGCAAGTTTTCGTAGCGCGCCGAGACCTGGAAGGGCGGCTTGATGACGTAGTCGGCCTGAACAAACCAAGAATCGTACGTCCGCTTCGTTTCGTTGATCAAAGCCAGAGTGTCGGTGTCGAGTAGCTGGAGCTTGTCGGTCCCGTGCACGCCGGCGCCAAACAGAGTCAGGTCTCCGAAAATCCAGGACGCGAACAGGCCGTAGCGGTTGTAGCGGACGTCCTGCATCTTGAACGGGTTGCCGGCAGGATCGGTGACGTCGAACGGGACATTGGTCCCGTCTCCCGTGTATCCGAAAACGCCGAGCCTCAACGACTTCTCGCGCCAATTCTCGGGTGGAAGCGTGACGCCGGTCGTGTCGCCGTCTAACCCCATCCCGCCGAACTTGTAGTCGATGCGCGCATAGACGTCCTTGCGGCTGTTGCTCCCGAAGGTGTCGTTGGGTCCTCCACCTCCAATCGGTTGATCGACCCCAACGACATAAAAGAGGCGGTGTGCCGCGACGCCGTACATCTCGATCGCGCGCACGCGGTCCGGCAGACTGATTCCCCCGCCGCCGTCCGCCAGGCCGGTGCCCCCGTTGAAGCCGATCGGGTTGTAGGTGAACATGGTGTCGATCGCGCTGTCAGTCATGATCCACATTTCCTGGAAGCCGTCGTAGAGATTCGGCGCGAGCTTGCCGATGCGGAAATTGAAGAGGTGCTCGGGGCC
>DATDNV010000203.1:0-7974 GCA_036518075.1 Thermoanaerobaculia bacterium | reverse complement strand
AGGTCGGTGAGCTGCTTCATCGCGCGTTCGTCTTTCATTGCGTAGGTGGCGACGCGGATCGTGATTCCTTCTCTCGTTTCCTGCCGGAACTCGTACTTGCCCGCCAGGACGGCCGGGAACTGAACGGGCGTTTCGGTCTTCGTCTCGACGATGTTCTCGTCCCCCTCGGACCGCCTGCTGATCGTCTGCCCGGACGAGAAGGGGATAAACGGCTTCTTGACGCGGATCATGGAGTGCCACGTGTAGAACTGACCCGACAGGTCGGGCTGCGGGAACCAGGCGCCGCCGCCCAGACCCAGTTCCCAGAAGTTGTCGCCTCCCGGACGCACGAGAAAGTTCCCGTCGATCTCGAACCGGATCTTCGTTTCCTGCTCGGGCTCGAGCGGAGCCTTGAGCTCGACCGCCACTTCGTCTCCTCGATGATCAAAAGCGAGCGCATTGCCCGACGCATCGGAGACACTTCGAAGATGATGCGTGCGCGCACCCTCTCCGTAAGAGGTGTTGTACAGATTGAACCGAAGGATCTTCCGCTTCGCTCCCTGCGCACGAACGGTTTCGGTCACCGAAATCGCGGCGTCCTTCCCGCTCGATGCGGTCAGGGCGAGGTCGACGTCGGTCAGGAAGTAAAGGGGCGCCAGAGGATCGCGGCGGTCTCGGCCGATGGGTTGGTCCGATAAGACCTCCGGGAAAAGGAGTTTGCGTAGGTCGAGGTCGTCCGAATCGCTCTTGTGCAGCTGTCTGAGCGACTCCGACTGCGCCTGCACCCCGTCGAGCGTATAGACGAGGGCCTCTTTCCCTCCGTCGATCTCGGCGACGGCGAGTGGAGAAGACGGCGCGTCGACGATTTGCTGAGCGAACAGATGGGACAGGTGCGGGAAGTTGGCTCGCTTGAATTTCTCGAGGTGGCGGGAAAAGGCTTCGGCCGACGCGGAGCCCGGCGATCCCGAGATCTCCGGCATCGGCCGTCCCGCAATGAGAATCAGCGCTCGCTCGAAGCGATCCCGGATGACGAGGTTCTTTTCCACTCTCTCGAGATCCAGACTCGTGTTCTTCTTGACGTTGAAGACCAGAATCGGGAACTCGATCCAGTCCTCTGATCGATACTGCATGGCCCCGTTGCCTTGAAGGAAGACCCCGACCGTCTCCTCCCCGGCTCGCACGAAGCTGGCGCTGCCGGACTTCAAGGAGAGCTTCAGGTGGCCGATCTCGATCGTGAGGTCGGTCACGGCGCTTCCATTGGGCGCCAGCCGCAGACTCTCGAAGCGCTCGACCGTTTCGGCGAGGTTCGGAACGGCAGCGCCCGCCGAAACCGACCGCCCGAGGCTAAGCAGGGAAACGAGAGCCAAAGCTCTCGAAGTCATTGGACAAATCTTATGTCCGGCGGGCAGGGAAAGCAGCTGTTTCGGGCATTAGAATGCCCGCAGCTCCCATGCCTCTCGAACCGGGCACGCGGCTCGGCGTCTTCGAGATTCTCGGTCCGCTCGGGGCCGGCGGGATGGGTGAGGTGTATCGGGCGCGCGACACCAAGCTCGGCCGCGAGGTCGCCATCAAGATTCTTCCCGAGGCCTTCAGCCGGGATCCCATGCGCGTCGCGCGGTTCGAACGCGAGGCCCGCATGCTGGCCTCCGTCAACCACCCGGCGATCGCCGCCATCTATGGCGCGGAGGAATCCGGGGCGCAGCGTTACATCGTCATGGAACTGGTGCCGGGCGACACCCTGTCGTCCCGGATGGCCCAGGGCTCGCTTCCGATCGAGGAGTCGCTGGTCTTTGCTCACCAAATCGCGGAGGCCCTCGAAGCCGCGCACGAGAAGGGAGTCATCCACCGGGACCTGAAGCCGGCCAACATCAAGGTCACGCCCGCGGGCAGGATCAAGGTGCTCGACCTCGGACTGGCCAAGATGATGGAGGAACCGAGCGGCGAGCACGATCTCTCGAACTCCCCCACGCTCACCGAGCGGGAGCAAACCCGGCCGGGAGTCATCCTGGGGACTGCCGAATTCATGAGCCCGGAGCAGGCCCGCGGAAAGCCGGTCGACAAGCGGACCGACATCTGGGCGTTCGGCTGCATTCTCTTCGAAATGCTCTCGGGCACGCGCACCTTCGCGGGCGAAACGGTGTCCGACGTTCTGGCGGCGATCCTCAAGAACGAGCCGGCCTGGGAGCAGCTGCCCGCGCAGACTCCTCCGCGGATTCGGGAGCTGCTCGCTCGCTGTCTCCAGAAGGACGCCGCGAAACGCCTGCGCGACATCGGCGACGCGCGAATGGAGATCGAGAAGACTCTCGAGGGCGACGGCGGCGGATCGGCGCTGCCGTCTCCCACGCCGGCCCCCGGCGGCGGCCGTCGCGTGGCTGCCGTTCTGATCCTTCTGATCCTCGCGGCCGCGGGTTTATGGTGGATGCGATCCCGACCGAAGCCGCTGACCGAACCGACCTCCCAATCGCTCGTCGTTCTGCCGGTGAAGGTGCTGAGCGGAGAAACGGGCGGACAACTCGTCGGCGACGGGCTCGCCGACATGCTGAGCGCGAAGCTGTATCAGGTTCCGGGCATCCAGGTTGTCACTCCCACCGCGGTGATTGCTGCCGCGGCCAAGCAGACCGACCGTTTCGAGGCGGCGCGCAGCGTCGGAGGCAAGCTCGTCTTCGACAGTTCCCTCATCCAGAGCGGCGATCGGCTGCGCATCATCTATTCGGTCTGGAACGTGCAGACGCGCGCGCAGGTGGACGGCGACACCGTGGACGGGTCCGCCTCCGATATCTTCGCCGTGCAGGACAAGCTCGTCGACCGGGTCGCCTCCGGCCTCAAGCTGCCGAAACCCTCGAAGAAGACACCGACGCCCTCGGGACTCGAGACCGCGAGCGAGCAGGAGCGTTACCTCGAGGCGCTCGGTCTCCTCCAGCGCTATGACAGGCGGGACCAGGTCGAAAAAGCCATCGCGATTCTCGAGCCTCTCCGGAAGGAGCGGCCCAACTCCCCGCTCGTCAATGCGGCTCTCGGGCGGGCGTACCTGGCAATGTACGACTTCGCGGAGGAGCGTCCGTTCGCCGACAAGGCGCTGGCGTTCGCGGAGGAAGCGCACCGGCTCGATCCTTCGCTGGCCGATGTGGACATCACGCTCGGGGACACGCTGCTCGTCACAGGAAAAGCAAAGGAGGCCGGGGACGCCTTTCGCCGCGCGCTGGCGACGCAGCCGGGACGGTACGAAGCGGTCGTCGGGTTGGGACGAGCCCTCGCCGGGGCGGGCGAGGATCGGGCCGCGGAGGCGACGCTCCAGAAAGCGATTGCGCTTCAGCCCGCGGTCTTCGCAGCCTACAACCGGCTCGGGGCCTTCTACTTCGCGAGAGGCCGATTTCGTGAGGCCGCCGCCTCGCTCCGGAGAGCCACACAGCTCGCCCCAGACAGTTATCGCGCGCACAGCGGTCTCGGCGGCGTCTACACGATGCAATGCGACTTCTCCGCGGCGCTCGCCGAATACCGCAAGGCGCTCGATCTGAAGTTGGACGATGCAGACACCGCATCCAACCTCGGACTGACGCAGCTTTGGATGGGCCTCTATTCCGACGCCGTGAATTCCCTGGAAAAGGCGACGCGCGCCGCCCCCGACAACTTCCAGCTCTGGGGAAATCTCGGCGACGCGTACCGAGGCGCGAAGGCGCCCAGGGAGAAATCCGACGAGGCCTACGCGCGCTCGATCTCGCTCGCACGCACCGAGCTCGAGCTCAACCCGAAGGACGCGGCGGCTCACTCCTTCATCGCGACGGGACTCGCGAGAACGGGCCGCAGGTCTGAAGCGAGCGCGGAGATGCAGAAAGCGCTGGCCCTGGATGCGAACAATCCCAACGTTCTCTCGGACGCGGCGATCGTCTCCGCTCTCAGCGGCCGGAACACCGAAGCGATCGAATTTCTAAAGAGAGCGATCGCGTCCGGCTATTGCCCCGCCATCATCGCTCGACAACCGGAGTTCGAGAGTCTCCGCAGCGATTCTCGTTACCAGGCTTTGATCGCCGCCCGCCGGGCGGCTTAGCGAAGAGGAGCGCGTCATGGCTAACGGCACATCGCGGTTTCTTGCAATCGTTCTCTCTCTCATCATTGGATTCGCGGTCGGATGGTTCGCGCACGTTCCCGGGAAGCCACATCCCCCGCGTCCGGATCTGGTCAAGGCTATCGCGGCGAAGGACTGGGACGTCACGATCGAAGATGATCCCTGCGATCTGAACTGTGACGACCCAAACAACCCAGACAAGCCCAAGCCATGCGATGTTCAAGCGGTCACCGGAGGAAAAACAATCAAGTGGCACTCGAGGCACGGCCAGAATGTCTACATCGATCTTCAGGTGCCAGACTGCTCGCAGCTGGGTTCGGATCCGCCCTTCGACAACGCCACCTATATCGGCTCCGGGATTGGTTTCAAATACTGGAGAATCGGTGATGGCACAAAGTCGAACATCGATTCAGGAAAGACAAACCCAAAACTTTGTTATTCGAAGGACGATCCCAGCACCTGGATCAAGTACGAACAGTTCATCCAGATAAAAGGTGAGTGGCAGCACTGCGACGGCTGGATCATCGTCAAAGGGTAGACGGCAGCCCCCGCTCCTGAATGAGGAACAACAGAGAGGAACACCGATGCGGCAGAACAACGCGCGAGGTCATCGGAGATCTCCGCGCATCGCGGTCTTTCTGATTCTGGTTTTCGTCTCTTCCCAAGCAAGGGCGGACTGGAAGATCAAAGTCGGCCCCAATCCCTGCGACCTGAACGACCTGTCAGGCAGCCCGACTCCGCACCAGCCGATCAAGAGAGGCGCGGACAAGATCGACTGGCAGACGCCCGGCAATTCTTACCACCTCCACCTCGTCTTTCACGTTCCTTCGGTTTGCAAGGGAATCTTCACCGCGCTCGACGACACGGGCATGCAGGACGCCGCCGGAAACGAGCTCTACGTTCTGGGAAACGGGTCGGGAACCAAGGTCTCCTTCGGACCGACGCCGGCCGGCGACCCGTGCTACTGCGATCCGACACAGTATGCCTGCGACACGATCGACCCGAAGAATCCGCTCAAAGGACAGATCAAATACGACCAGCTATTCATGAAACAGGGCCATCCCGTCGTCGCCTGCGACGGGTGGATCATCGTGAAGCCCTGACCCCGGGAAGCCCTGACTTTCGGCCCGTGGCACCTCCGTTGCACCGCAAGGTGCCGGAGGACTGTCTGTCATGCCGTCTAAGAAAAAGGACTCGGGGATCGGGCTCGCGCTGGAGCGCTTCTCGCTCGCCGCGACCGAGTGGGCGGGCAGCAGCTGGGCGTTCGGCATCGCCTGCGCCGTGATCGTTGCGTGGCTGGTCACCGGACCGATCTTTCACTTCTCTGACACCTGGCAGCTCGTGATCAACACGGGAACCACGATCATCACTTTCCTGATGGTGTTTCTGATCCAACGGGCGCAGAACAAGGAGTCGAAGGCGGTCCAGCTCAAGCTCAACGAGCTCGTCGCCTCGATTCAGGGATCGAGCAATCGGCTGATCGACGTCGAATCCCTTTCGGAGAACGAGATTCGAACTCTTCAGGAGCACTATCGCGCGCTCTCTCGACTGGCCGCCAAGGAGAGCGACCTCTTGAAATCTCACTCCGTCGAAGAGGCACAGGCTCGCCATCGCATCAAGCAATCGGAGGCCTCGGGAAAGCGAGCCAACTCGAACAGTCGCTAGCGCCGACCCGGCCGGCGCGTGGCAGACTTATTGCTCCCGCTCTCCGTAAGCCGCACTCTGCACGGCGTCGGAGACGAGCGGAAAGGAGATGGCATGCGCGCAATTTGGAGCGGCCACATCAGCTTCGGCCTCGTTTCGATTCCCGTCCAGCTTCACTCCGCCATCGAATCCTCGGAGCACGTCTCCTTCCGCCTCCTCCACAAGAAAGACATGGCGCCGATCATCTACAAGAAGTTCTGCAGCAAAGAAGAGAAGGAGGTCCCGAGCGACGAAATCGTCAAGGGCTACCAGGTCGGGAAGAACCGCTACGCGACCGTCGAGAAGGAGGAGCTCGAAGAGGTCCGCGAGGGCCTGGGAGAAGGGACCGGGAGCATCGAGGTTCTTCAGTTCGTCGATTTCGGTTCGCTCAATCCGCTGAGTTTCGAGAAGCCGTACTACGTCGCGCCGACGAAGGGAGGCGAGAAAGCGTACGCGGTCCTGCGCGAGGCGCTCACCGAAACCAAGCGCGTCGGAATCGCTCGTCTGTACCTCCGAACCCGCCCCGTATTGGGCGCGCTGATCCCGGGCAAGAAGGCGATCGCTCTCGAGGTGATCCGTCCCTTCGAGGAGCTTCGGGATCCCGCGGATCTCTCCATCCCCGCGCCGGCGAAGAGCCCCGCCGAAGTCAAGATGGCCCGGCTTCTGATCGACCAGCTCTCCGAAGAGGAATGGGACCCGACCGCTCATCCCAACGAGTACAAGAAGGCTCTCCAAAAGCTCCTCGAGAAAAAACGGACCTTCGCGGTGGCAGCCGAGGGGGCGGCCAAGCCGGAAGAAGGGAAGGTCGTGGACCTCATGGAGGCGCTCAGGCGAAGCGTCGGTCAGGCGAAGGCTCGGCCGAAGGGGGCCGGAGCGAAAAAGGCGGGAGCTGCCTAAGGAGTGCGAAGTTCTCAGTTCTCAGTTCATCCAACAGGACCACACCGTCGGAAGATTCGGACTCAGGAATCCCGGATAAGAGAAGTGCGAAGTCCGAAGCTTCCCTACTTCGAACTTCGCACCTAGAACTTCGCACTCCGGCCCATGGGGCCGGCTTTAGGCCGCGATCCGGCTTCCCGCCGACAGACCGAGAATCAGGAAGATCAGAAACAGTACTGCGAAAATGACCGCGAAGACTTTCGCAATCGCGAAGGACGCGCCTGCGATTCCGGCAAATCCGAGAAGAGCCGCGAGCAGCCCGATCACAAAGAATAGAAGCGCTAGTTTCAGCACTGGCCACCTCCGCAGGCTCTAGTGCGAAAGTCATGCCCACCGGACGCTGGGAACTCGAACGCGCGGCCACTCTGGCGCGCTTCTCCGGGAGCGTCGTATGCTTCCCGGAAACCGAAGGAGGTTCCCATGCGTTACCGGCTGGCTTCTCTCGTGAGCCTGCTGCTGTTGACGGCGCTCATCGCAACCGCGGAAGACAAGAAGACGCCCTGGAAGGCTTCCGGTCAACTCGAAGAGGCATGCTCCTGCGACGCTGCCTGCCCCTGCTGGTTCGGATCGAAACCGACGAAGATGAACTGCAGCGGCGGCTACGCGCTGTTCATCGAGAAGGGGTCCTACGGGAACGTTCCGCTCGATGGACTCGGAGTCGCCTTCATCGGCGCCAATCCCGACGACACGACGATGATGGAATCGATCGGGAATTGGAAGTTCATGGCGATGTACATCGACGAGAAAGCGAACCCGGAACAACGGAAGGCGCTGGAGGCGATCATGCGCGCGTCAGCGCCGCCGGCGGCGCCTCCCGAGAGGACGACGATCAGGTACGTTCCGATCACGCGCAAGATCGAAGGGACGGAGCACATCGTGACGATCGGCGCCTATGGAGGCTTCTCCGCGCACCTGATGCCGGGGGGGATGGGCGGCACGCCCAAGATCGTCAACCCGCCGGGCGCCGACCCGATGCACAAGGAATATCAGCAGGGCCAGACGACGAGACAGACCTACACCGATGCGGGACAGAAGTGGGACTGGTCCAAGTCGAACTACATGTACGGCACGTTCGACACCAACAGCGAGGAATACGAAAAGTACATGGCCGCGATGACGCAGATGATGCAGCAGATGAAGGAGAAGAAGAAGTCGTAATTCCGCGTCCGAAATTCCGCGGGGCGCCGCTCGTGTGGCGCTGCGCTTGTCGTCTTCCGGCGTTCACCGAGGGTCTCCGAAGGAGATGACGGACGAGTTCATACTGGAAACGCGAGGCCTGACGAAGGAGTTCGAAGGCTTCGTCGCCGTCAAAG
>DATDNV010000202.1:0-4428 GCA_036518075.1 Thermoanaerobaculia bacterium | reverse complement strand
TTCCGCTCCAGTCGGCTGCTGCTCGTCAGCCGGAAATACTCGCTGGCGGCGAATTACTGACGAGCGACTGTCATTCAGAGGAGCCCCCTCCTCTACCCATGTCATTCCGAGGAGCGAAGCGACGAGGAATCTGCCCAGGTCCAGCCAGGCTCGAGCGTCTATCGGGGCAGGCTGCGCGGCGAGGAGACATCTGAACCAGGCCGCTTCCGCGGGCCAACTAACTTTTCTAACCGGGAGCCCTCGGAGGGCGGCATCGGCTTCGGTTTAGAAAGTTTTTGGCCGCCTGGTCGCGCAGCGACCGCCGGGGCCTGTCCCTCGCGCAGCCTGCCCCGAACAGGACGGAGAACTCGGGCGGTGGGAGTGATCCCTCGCTAAGCTCGGGATGACAGGAACGGGTGAGGGACTCGGGATGACCACGAAGGGTCCAAACGACCGATCTACGGGATATACCCCCGGATCGTCCGCGCCGTGACGGCGGGTTTGGAGACTGCCACGGTGACCGCGCGATACTCGCCCTCCGGCTTGGTGGAATCGCTCCGGAAAGCGATGATGTACTGGGATCGAAGCTCTTCTTCGATCCGCTTGGTCACCTCGCCGATCTTCGCCGCGCTTCCGATCGAGAAGACCTCGCCCCCCGACTCGCTTGCGATCTCCTTGACCACCTTGCGGGACTTGAAGTCGGTAATGGGAATGTTCACCGCGATGAAATAGATGGGAGCGCCCGCCGACCTCGCGTATCGCAAGAGCGTTTCGAACTCGACGTGGGAGCGGTTGTCGTCGCCATCGGTGACGACGATGAGCGCCTTGCGGCCTGTCAGCGTCCGAAACTGATAGAGGCCGAGCACGACCGCGTCGTAGAGCGCGGTCGCGCCCGCGGCGCGCAGGTCCCGTGATGCTCTCTGGAGCGCTCCGGAGTCGTTGGTCAGTTCCTGTAGAAACTTGGGCCGTTCCCGAAACTCGAGCACGAAGCCCTGGTCCTTTTCGCGCATCAAGCCGCGAAAGAGCTCCGCGCACGCGTCGCGCACGAAAGGCATCCCCTTCTCCATCGAGCCGGAGCTGTCGATCACGAGGCCGATATTCAACGGAAGGTTCTCGGCGATCTCAAATCCGCTGATCTTCTGAGGTCGGCCGTCCTCGGCGACGGAGAAGTCATCCTTCTTCAATCCGGCAACGAAATGGCTGGTCTTGTCGACGACCGAGACGTGGAGCTGGACGACGTCCACGCGGACGCTCTCGAGCGTCGTCGTGGGTCCCTTGAGCATCCGCATGTCGTTGGCTTCGCGGCCGTCCTCCGCGATGGCCGTGGCGCGCAGATAGCTCGCTTTCGCGTAGTTCGCGTACGGAATCGTCGCTTCGTAGGGTCCGGAGGTCCAGGAGCCGACGCGCTTTTCGTCGAGGAAGAGCTCGACTTTCTTGGCGATGCCGCCGCCGATCGACTGCACGGCGACTTTCACGCGAACCTTGCCCGATGCCGGGTCGGGCTCGGGCAGGACGCGGACCGCGACCCGCGCCGTGCCTTCGTTGATCGCATAGGCGTCTTCGTCGATGACGCGTCCCGTATCGTCGTAGCCCACCGCGCGCACCGTCTGCCGGCGCGGCACGTTGCCAAGGTCGATTTCGACGGTATATGGCGGCCGCGTGCGCGAGAGAAGGAGCCGCTCGTCGAGAAAGAACGAGACCTTCGTGATGGGCGGCTCGACTTCCGCCGCGAGGCGCAGGAGGCCCAGCGGCGCCTCCCGGTCGGGAGGAACGATCCTCAGCTTCGAGGAATCAACGCGCGGCGCTTCCGCGCTGTCGGCGATGACGACTGCTTCCGCGGACGGCAGCGTGCTCGCGTCTTCGGGAGCGAGCTCCGGCCGGAAGGCGTTCCCGATCTCCGGAATGAGCAGATCGACCGCTCCCTCGCCCACCTCATGTCCCTGGGGATCGGCAAAGACGAGCCGCACGTGGTACGTGCCCGGGGGCACCGACCGCAGGAAGGAGTAGACGAAGGGCTGGCCTTCCTTGACCTCGCCACTCACCGGATAGGAGAACGTGTCCGCGACCTGCTCGCCGCTCTTGAAGTCACCCGAGATCTTTCCGCTCACGAAAGCGACACCGCGCGCCTTGGCCGCTTTCGAAAGGTCCGGAAAGGTGAGCCTCAGGCGGACTACCGTCTTCGCGCCCGCCATCCCCAGGTACTCGGGGGTCACCTCCAGGCGGAATTTCCCCGCGGGCGTCTGAACGTCCGTCTGCTTGGTCTGGGCGAACACAAAGGCCGCCCCGGAGAGGACGAGAAGGAAACAGGACCAGGAGGCCCGCAGACCCAACGAGCGCTTCATCTCCCCGAGCCAACCCCCGGAAGGGCTAAGGACATTCCCGGATCGAGGAGGGAATTGCTCAAGCGATGGCGGCGACGGCTTCCCGAGAAAAAGATTCCGAACCGATCTCGCCGCTGAAAAAGTCTTCCACGGCGTCCTGAAAGTCGTTGGGAGTGGCCAGATGCGAGATCCGGATGCGCAACTCCCGGCCATTGGGCAGTCCGTGCGTGTACCAGCCGGTCATGGTCCGGAGCTTGTGAAGGACCTCGCGCGGGTCTCGGGCAGAGTCGGCGATCGCCGCGAAGTGACCGAGCATCAGATCGCGCCGCTCCTCGAGCGTGGCGCGGCGCGGCTCCCGGCCCGCGAGCAGATCGGCCGCCTCCCGAAAGATCCATGGATTCTTCATCGTGCCGCGACCGACCATGACCGCGTCGCAACCCGTCTGCCGAAGCATCGCCGCCACGTCTTCGGCCTTTTCGACGTCCCCGTTGCCGACGACCGGAATCGAAAGCGCCGCCTTCAGCTCGCCGATCCGATCCCAGTCGGCGCGGCCGGTGTACATCTGGCGCGCGGTGCGGCCGTGCATCGCCACGGCGGCGGCCCCCTCTTCCTGACAGATCCGGCCGATCTCGAGAAAGTTCTTGCGCGTGTCGTCCAGACCCAGCCGGAACTTCGCCGTGAGGGGAATCGTCAGCCGGCGGCGCACTTCCTGGATGATGGTCCTGGCCAGAGTCGGATCTCCCATGAGTGCGGCTCCCGCGCAGCCCTTGAGCACTTTGTTGGCGGGACAGCCCATGTTGATGTCGCACACGTCGGGTCCGAGCTGCTCGACGATCTCCGCCGCCGCTGCCATCCGCGCTGCGTCCGAGCCGTAGATCTGGATCGAGAGCGGGCGCTCCTCGTCGGAGAAGAACATCTTGGCGAGTTGCCGAGCGTTGCCGCGCGTAATCGCTTCGGAGGAGATGAACTCCATCGTCACGAGGCCCACGCCTCCGATGCGGCGCAGCATGAGTCGATAGAGATGATCCGTGATCCCGGCCATGGGTGCCAGAATCAGGGGCGGATCCACCGGAACTGTCCCGAACTGCAACATCGGCGGAGAATTTTACCGCCCCTTCGAGGCACGGGATTTGTATCGAACGGCAGGGGACATGCCGTCGAGTCTTGCCCCCGCTCGAGCTGCGTGAAAAACTACGGCGAGGTAGAATTTCGGCGGCGAGGAGATACGGAGGTTATGTCCAAGAGTGTGCAGACCGGGACTGCTCCGGCCATGGCAGCCGCGAACGGGCCCTGGATCTACAACCGTAAGTTCGACTTACTCTTCCTCACGCTATCCGGCGTCCTCGTGTTTTTTCCTTATATCTCGTACGGACTTCTCGGCCATGCCGGCGTCTCCGAGGGGACGGCGAGCCTCGTCGTCGGCCTCGCCGTGACGCTTCTGGTCGGCGGACCGCACATGTACTCGACCTACTTGCGGACCGCCCTGGAGCCGCGGTTCCGGGAGCGGTACGGGCTCCTTTCCTATGCGCCGCTCGTGATCATTCCGACACTGGTGATCCTCGGCGCCATGCACGCCTTTGTGCTGCTGTTGACGCTGTTCTTCTTCTGGGCCTCGATCCACGTGACGCACCAGGCGCAGTGGATCTCGGAGACCTACCGCCGGCGTGCCGGAGTCCCAGTGGAACCGCTCGACCGGTGGCTCGACGGCGCCGTGATTCTGGGATCGCTCTACACGATGGCCATGTACAAGTTCGTCGCCGGCAAGTTCGCTCTGGGCGACAACACGCTCCTCTTTCCTTCTTTCCTGATGCGCAAGGAGGTCGCGACCGCGTTCACGCTCGGCTTCGCTGCGTTTTTCATCTTCTACGTCGCGCGAACCGCGCGCGAGATCCGGCAGGGTAAGTCGAGCTGGCCTCGCCTCGTCTTCATGGCCTCGACGGTCAGCCTCGCTTTCGTCGTTCCTCTTTTCGACAACCTCGATGTCGCGTTCCAGGGCTTCAATACCTGGCACTCCCTCCAGTATCTCGCGCTCACCTGGTTCATCCTGGGGCGCAACGCCGAGCAGGGTGAGATTGGCAGCAGCCTCGTTCGCAAGCTCGCCGGCACTCAGAAGACGGGGATTTACTAC
>DATDNV010000201.1:0-5921 GCA_036518075.1 Thermoanaerobaculia bacterium | reverse complement strand
CGTGGACGACGTTCTCGTTGCCACGCCGAAGGATTTCTACAACAGCGACGAGAAGGCGGTCGGCCGCTACATCCCGTTCAAGACGGCCGAGGCGCACGAGCACTTCCGCGCCGACCTCTCGCGCATGATCGAGTTGATTCTCGCGGGCAAGAAAGAGGCCGCGCGCGCCATCGCGTCGCCGGCGAGCGTCCAGGCGGTCGCGGAGCTGCCGCCGATCACGATCCGGGATCTCGGTGGAAAAGCGCTGTCGCGCGAGGATCTGGCCGGGCGGGTCGTTCTGGTCGAGATGTGGGCGACCTGGTGCCCGCCCTGCCGGGGAACGCTCGGCTGGCTCGCGGAGCTCAAGAAGCGGTACAGCGACCGGATCGCGGTGGTCGCGATCGCTGTCGGATCCGAGGAGTCGCAGGTCCGCAAGCTCACGGCCGAGTTGAATCTTCCGCTCACGTGGTCGATGGGAACTCCGGAGATCGCGAAGGCTTTCGGCGACGTGAGCTCCGTGCCGACGCTCTTCGTGTTCGATCGCGCGGGCCGCACTGCGAAGGTGTTCTACGGAGCTCCTCCCGACCTCCACGCGGACGCCGAGGCGAAGCTCGCGGCTCTCCTGTAGAGCTCCCGCCGGGACCCTTCGAAACCCTTCTGACGGTGCTTGGGCCTCCCAAACTCTCGTGCGCCGCGCTACACTTCGTCCCACCAGTCCCCAATCAACGTCTGAAATAGAAAGGGAGAAGCTCATGAAGAAACCTCTCTGGCGTTTCATGCCCGCAATCCTTGTCGCATTGGCATGTTCCCTTCCCGCGCTTGCCGCAGACTCCAAGGATCTCGAGGCGACCCCTCAGGGCAAGGCGTATCGCGCCCAGGAGAAGGCGATCAAGGCCGGCGACTATGAGGCCTACAAGAAGACGATGACGAAAACTTCGCAGGCGATGATGGACAAGCAGACGAAAGAGATGAACATGGATTCCAAGAAGGCAATGGAGTTCATGAAGGCCATGCTGCCGACCGACCTGAAGTTCACTTCTCTCAAGGTCGACAAGAACAAGGCGACCATGATGGCGACGGGAAAGGTCGCCGGCGAGGTGAACAAGGGGACGATCGAAATGGAGCAGGAAGACAGTCAGTGGAAGATCGCGACGCAGAGCTGGACAAACGCGAAGTAGAGCGGTCTTCTTCGGCGAATATATCAGATTTGGTATAAACCGACGCCGACTCTTGAATCGGGAATCTTGAATTTGGAATTGTCGCGTCCTACCGGCCGGCTCGCTCGCTCCGGGCGATCCGGCCGATTCTCTTCCCTGCCCGCCGTAGCGTGCATCGCCACGGCTCTGCTTCTCGCTTTCCACGGAAGCTCGACCGCGAGCGACGCCGGGGGCTCGGTCAAGGGAACTCTGACGATCCAGGGGAAGAGCCTTTCCTTCACCCACGTCTGGCTCGTGCGAGGGCCCGAAACGAGCGACGAGTCGAAGCCGGCGACCTATTTGATTCTGTCCTCCGAAGACCTCGCATCTGCGATTTCCGCCTGTCCGAGCATCCGCTGCGTCCTCTGGGACACCGTCAAGAAGAACGCGGCGATCCTCGAGCCGCTGGATGAGAAGTCGGAATCGTTCTGGCTCCGCGTCCTCTCGCCGCAGCTTCCGAAGGAGTATCAGCTTTCGGGGCGGCGGTGGTCGCCCCAGGTCCAGACGCGCGAGCGCGTCTCCGGAAAACTGCAGTTCTCTTACTCCAATACGGGGGACGAAGCGGACCTCGACCTCGACGCAATCCTGCTGAAGGAATTCCCGATTCCCGGCTCCCACCGTTAGTCCGAACCCGCTGTCGGGGCAGGCAACAACAATATAGATATTGTTGGCCCGGGGATCGGGCACTGGACGAGAGACCAGGCTGTTCCGCGACCTCGGCGGTGTTCCTATCTTGTCCTCCGGGCGAGTTGCGCCTTCGCCGAGCGGTTCATCGGGTGCGAACCCGGATCTTCGGCCCAGCAAGAGAATCCGCTCCTTGCTTTTTCTTCACTCTCTGTCGCTCGGGGGGAGGCGGGGCGGGAACTCCCTCCCCCCCGTTTTTTGCTCCCGTGTCCAATTACAGGCTTGCGATGGGGCCGTTCGTGTCGTACCCTCGATTTCCGGAGTAATCTCTTTTGCGATCGGTCTGTCTCTGTATTCGGCACCCGCTCGTTCTCCAGGAACTCTCTTACCTCATCGCCGGGCAAACCTTCCGGCCGGTCGCCGGCCGCATGGATCCCGGCACAAACGGTCACCCCCCGGCCTGGCGGCTACCCCGCGCTTCGGTCTACGTCGTCGATTCGCCCTCGCGGCGGGAGAACACGGAAATTCTGGTTTCCACGATCCTCGAGCGTTTCCCCCGCGCGCGCGTTCTCGTCGTCGCGGAACGGCTCGACGAGAATTCGACGTTCGCGTTTCTCCGGCTCGGCGCGAAGGGTCTCCTGCGCTATTCGGACCTCGCCAGCCAGCTCATTCAGGCGCTCCAAACGCTGATCGACGGAGGCTCCTGGATCCCGCGTCATTTCCTCTTCCGGTTCATCGACCAGACACTGCGTTCGGTCCGAAAGCCGACGGTGCGGCCGGCGGGAGCGAGATTGAGCCGCAGAGAAAATGAAGTTCTCACCCTTCTGCTCGAGAACATGTCGAACAAGGAGATCGCGAGCCGGCTTCACATCTCGTCCCGAACCGCGAAATTCCACGTCTCCAACCTTCTCGCGAAGTACGGCGTGAAGCGGCGCACGGATCTCCTGATGATGCGCTCGGCCTAACCGTCGCTTCCGCTTGCTCGGGACCCTTAGGCGCATGCGCAGGCGGTCGCTGCGCGACCGGCGCCGCGAAATTTTCTAACCGAGAGCAGGCCGACCCGAGCGCTTCCATCAGAAAGGCGTTTATCAGCAGCGAAGCGGACTGCCGCCGCTGAGAGCGAGGGTCCTCTGCGGTTACTTCTGTTGTTTCGGTTGGTCTTGCTTCGGCTGCGTCTCGGCCGGCAGCGGAGCAGGCAGCCTCGACGGATTCGGAGACGAAGCCGGAGAGAGTCTGTTTTCGTCCTCGGCGCTCGAGCTGGCCGGCGCGCGGGACAACGCGCGATGCATGTCGGCGTCCAGAGCCTCGCCGAGGTCCGGCGTTCTGGATTTTTCGATCTGCGGCCGGAGCGGCAGCGCCATCGGAATCGTCACGAGCATGCCTCCGCTCCCCACGCCGCCGTATGGACCCGCGATGAGCGGATCGGGGCGAGACTGAATGGAGAACGGAATCGAGCAGGGAAACGCCGCGTGACACCGGGACAACGGCACCATCTGCGCTCGCGCGACCGGCGCCGCGAGAAGGCCCGCGAGGACGAAGAGCCCTCCAGGAAGGATCCGCTTCATACCACTCATGTAAACAATTTGGCGCTCCTGGATATTCGCCCCGCGCGAGGTCGAAACCATAATCTCCGTTCAACGTACGGAACCGGAGCGGATCGCCCTTTCGCGAAAGGAGAGTGACCATGCCGAAACGCGTCCTTCTCGCCATCTCCGTCCTCGCTCTCGCGTTTGCGTCCGGCAGCCAGTCCGCTCCCAGCGAGAGCACGTCCGACCTGCTCCGCCGTCGGACACAAGAGCTTCTCGACGCGATCGGAGCCGGCGCCACCGACGTCTGGGACAAATACCTCGACGAGAACGCCCGGATCATCGACGAGACCGGAGCGGTCATGACGAAAAAAGAACTCCTCGACCAGATGAAACCGCTGCCGAAGGGGGTTTCCGGAAATATCCAGGCGATCCAGGTGGAGGTCGTTCTCCACGGAGACGCCGCCGTCGTGACCTATGTCGATGACGAGCACGAGAACTATCACGGCCACGAGCTCCACTGTCAGTACCGCACGACCGACACCTGGCGGAAGACGGCCGGCGGCTGGCGCGAGATCGCCTCTCAAGTGCTCGCCCTGCGCACGGATCCGCCGGCAATGGAGCTCGCGGGATCTCTTCGGGACGAGTACGTCGGACGCTACAGCCTGACGCCGGAAATCACTTACGAGATTCGCCGCAAGGGCGACGCGCTCGAGGGTCAGCAGATCGGACGCAAGGAGGAGGAGCTTCGGGCGGAGGCGCCGGACGTGCTCTTTTCCCCGGGAAAGCCTCGCTATCGGAGAGTCTTCCAACGCGATTCGAACGGCCGCATCACCGGCTTCGCGGAAAGACGAGAGGCGTGGGACCTCGTATGGAAAAGATCGACCTAGTCGCAGCCGGCGCCGGTCTCCCCGCGTTCGGGGCGGGCCAGCTTTGGTTTCTCAACACATTGTTCCCATTGAAGACGCCCCGGTATCGGGACGCCTCCCTCGTCGGCACGCTCCGGGCGCTCGCTCGCGGGCATCTCCCTCATCGGAACGCGGCGGCCTGGCCGTCGAAGTCTTCGCCTGACCGCCGCTCCGGTCCTCGGGCGCAGCTCCAAGAAATCTGCGTTGTTCCATGGCCATGTGCCCCCTCGGACAGTTCCGACTGCGGGAGAAGCCCGCGGCTCGCGGTGGGCTCCTCGCTCATCGCCGACGGCGGGACGCGCGGACCCGCCCCGGGTCTCGCATCGTGGCAAGAGCCTCACTCCGAGCTCCGCCCGGAACGCGTTCTCCGCTGGGACCCTCGAAATCGCGTTGGTCCGCACCGGGCCTGGGGCTGGCGATCGCCACCGCCCCTCCCTTGCGGCGATTTCGCGAGCGGCGGGCGTGGACAATTTCTCTTTGTCAAACGAGGCCGCCGCGCGGTCCCGAAGGGAATGCCGAAGGGCCGGAGCGCCTAAGGCAGTGGGAACAACGTCTTGAGAATTGACATCCAGGCAACCGAAGAACCCAAGACGATCGGGTCGGCATCCGGCAAGAACGGCGAGCAAAACCCGTTCGGCCTCGAAAGTGACGACTTCATCCGCACTGTCGACGAATCAAACCCCCGGAGAGGGGATTCGTATGAGATCAGGCGCCCATCATGATTCTTCTTTCTCTCTGGCTCGCGTTGCTCGCTCCGGAGACGTCGCCTCCGCCCAAGTCGAACTTCGAGCTGCGCCGCGAAATGCGTGAAGCTTACAGGCGCGGCGACAAGCCGCAGTTCCTTTCGATCACGCAGGAGCTCGTCCGCCGGACTCCGGGCGAGGTCTTCAACCTGTATAACCTCGCTTCCGCCCAATCGCTGAACGGCCAGGGCGAGGCCGCTGTGCGCTCGCTCGAGGAGGTCCTGGCGCACCGCGTCGCTTACGAACTCGACGCGGACAAGAACTTCGAGTCCATCCGCCGGCTGCCGGGATACGAAGCCGTGCGGGATCGGATGAATGCTCTGCGCAAGGAGACGATCACCTCCGGGGCGACGCGCGCGTTCACGATTCCCGAGAAAGGATTCGTTGCCGAAGGCGTAGCGTTCGATTCCAAGACAAGATCCTTCTTCGTTGCAAGCATTCGCCACCGCCGGATCGTGCAGATCGATGCGAGCGGCCGAATCGCCGACTTCGTGCCCGCCGGCCGGGACGGGCTGCGGAGCGCCATGGGAATGCGGGTCGACCCCGGCCGACGGACGCTCTGGGTCGCCAGCCAGGCGCTGCCTTCGATGGACGGTTATCAGAAGGAGCAGCCGGTCCCGGCCGCCGTATTCGAGTTCGACGTCGACTCCGGACGCTTGCGGAAGGAATATGTTCCGTCTCCGGGAGCGGAGCCTCCGGCCTTCGACGACCTCACGGTCGCACCGGACGGCACCGTCTTCATCAACGATGCCGAAACGTCACGAATCTGGAGGATTCCCCCGGGCGGCAAGCTGGAGGTCTTCGCGACGTTTCCGAACTTCAGCGGAAGCCAGGGACTCGCTTTGTCCTCGGACGGCAAGACGCTCTACGCCTCCGACTATCGCGGGCTCTTCGCGATCGATCTGGCGCGCCTGCGCGCGGTCCCGCTGCGCGTTCCCCCCGATC
>DATDNV010000200.1:0-2839 GCA_036518075.1 Thermoanaerobaculia bacterium | reverse complement strand
ATCGAGTCGGTCGCCCCGGGAGTGTCCATGGCGCTTCGGAGGACGCGCTCAGCTTCCGCTCTCTTGCCGGCACGCAGCAACACGCCGGCCTGCTGCTCGAGCATCTGCGATCGTTCTTCCAGCGGGGCGTCCGGGCACTTCTCCAGGCCCGTGGCGAGATCGCGTGCGGCGCCCGTGAGATCTCCCAACCGCTCCCGGCTCTTCGCCAGCATGCGCCACACCGACGCGATCTGGGGGTCCTCGCCCAGAATCTCGAGCGCGGCGGGAACCACTCGCGCGTTTTCTCCGCCGTAGTAGAGCTCGAAGATCTTCTTGTATTTTCGAAGCTGGCCGATCTTGTCTCGAGGATCGGGAAGCGCCCGCGCGTTCGAGTCCCGCGAAACGCTGATGTATCCGAGCGCGCCGAGCTTCGCGATCTCCTCCGGTGTCGCGTGGCCGCGAGCCTCGCGGTCACGCGGAAGCTTCGCCATCTGCGCCCGCATCGATCGAACGGTGTCGGACTCTCCGCCGGCGAGGTCGCGGCGCTCGGCGGGATCCGACCCGATGTCGTAGAGCTCGGCGTGCGGACCTTCGATGTAGTGCCGGCGGCTGTCGACCAGACAGGCCAGATCGCTCCACCCCAGGGCCAGCCTCGGGTAGAGGGTTTCGGCGTAGATGAGCCGCTCGCTCTTGCTCGCGAGAGCGGGCGCCAGAACATTGATTCCCTGCCAGGCCTTTTCCGCGGGAAGCCGCAGCGCCGCAGCCAGGGTCGGCGCGAGGTCGACCAGACCGACCGGCGCGGACACGCTCCGGCCACGATCGCGCGCTCCGGGGAGTTTCCACCAGAACGGAACGCGAATCGCCTCGCGATAGAGGAAGACGCCATGCTCGTCCTCTCCGTGATCGCCCAGTCCCTCGCCGTGATCGGAAAGGAAAATCACGAGAGCGCGGTCGTAGATGCCGCGCCGCTTCAGATCCTCGAGGAAACTTCCCACGGCGGCGTCGGCCGTGGCGATCTCACCGTCGTAAGGGCTCGCGGCATACCGGCTGCGAAACGGCTCCGGAGGTTTGTAAGGCGTGTGCGGCTCGTAGATGTGGAGGAAGGCGAAGACCGGCGCCTTCCCCACGGAATCGATCCACTTCTCCAACGCCGAAACGGTCTCGATCCCCGGCCTCTCGTCGGGTGACTCCGCCGTGAAGTGGTCGTCATAGAAGTCGAAGCCCTGATCGACGCCTCGTTCCGCGCGCAGCGCGAGCGAGGACACGGCGGCTCCTGTGGCGTAGCCCGCCTTCTTGAGAAGCGACGCCAGCGTCGGCATCGAGCCCGCCAGCCGAAATCCCATGTTGTCGCGAACGCCGTTCTGATAGGGCAGGAGGCCGGTCAGGATGACCGCGTGCGAAGGAAGGGTCAGGGGAACCTGACTGTAGGCGTTTTCGAAGAGAATCGAGTCTCGCCGCAGCGCGTCGAGGTTGGGCGTCTCGACGTTGCGGTAACCGTAGGCGGGCAGATGATCCGCTCGGAGCGTGTCGATCGAGATGAGAATCACAGGCGTGCCGCGCGGAAGGCGATCCGATCGGCTGCACGCAGGCGCCGCCAGGGCAACGGCGAGCGCCACGCGGAGGAGAAGCCGAGCGCGCGGCCGGGTCACGATGCGCTTCCGAGGCTTCGCAGCAGCCCTCGCGCGCGCGCGATATCGGGGCCGTAGAGCGCGGGAGGAGCCGTTGCCACGAACCGTTCGAGAGCCCGGCGTGCCTCCGTCCGAAGACCGTTTTTTCCGGCAGTCAGCCCCAGGTTGAAGAGCGCGTCATAGAGCCGCGGATCGAGCTCGACCGCCTTCGACCAGCACTCGATTGCCCGGCGCTCATCCCCGAGCCGCGCGAGCACGACACCGAGACCGTTCCAGGCGCGAGGAAACCGCTCGTCGATTGCGAGCCCCTTTTGAAATGCCTCCCGAGCGCGCTGGAGGTCGCTTTCGCGAAGCCGAACGATGCCGATATTGGTATAAGCCTGAACGTCCTCCGGGTCCAGGGAGAGCACCCGATCGAAGACCGCGATCGCCTCGGCCGCCTTTCCCGAGTCGGCGAGCGCCACGCCATAAGCGTTGAGCGTATCCGGTTCGCGGCTTTCGGAAAACGGCGCCAGGATCCGGACCGCCTCGGCCGCGTGGCCGGATTCGCAGAGCGCGAGGCCGTAGGCGGAATAGAGCTCCTCGGGAGCGACGCCCCGATCGACCGCCTGCTTGTAGACGGCGAGGGCCGACGACGGCGAATCCGTCTGCCGAAGCAAGAACCCCAGATTCTCGTAAGCCACCTCCATCGTGGGCCGCTCGCTGAGAATGCGGCGCGCGATCGCGATGGCGCCACTCAAGTCTCCACGCTGGTATCGGTCGATGCTGTCGTGAATTTCCTTGTCCACGGAGACGAGACTCTTCGGATCGTCCTCGGCGGTGAAGGTCGTCTTGGACGCAGCGCGTCCCGAGAGGTACCCGAGGCTGCGCAGTTTCGCCACTTCCTCCGGCGAGGCCGTGCCGCGCGCGTTGCTCGCGAACGCCGACTCAGAAGCGAGCGAAGCGCGCAGCCGCCGGGCTTCGTCGCGCCTCGCCTCGAACAGGTTCTGCGATTCCGATGGATCTCTCTCGAGGTCGTAAAGCTCGGGCACGGGCAGGTCGATGAACTTGAGATGGTCTCCGATGACGCCCCGAAGAGGGGCCCATCCCCGGTTATAGGCGGTGGAGTAGGACTCGAAGTATGAGAGCGGAGCTTTCTCCCCGCGGGGACCGACCAGGGAAACGCCTCCGAGAGCGGGCGGCTGAGGAATTCCCGCCGCGGCGAGAATCGTCGGAGCGACGTCGATGTGGCG
>DATDNV010000199.1:0-10754 GCA_036518075.1 Thermoanaerobaculia bacterium | reverse complement strand
AAATACGCGGCCGTCTCGCGGCAGGTCTTCGCGATCTTTCGAGAAGTGACGCCGCTGGTCGAGCCTCTCTCCCTGGACGAGGCTTATCTCGACGTCACCGAAAACGCCTGGGACCTCCCGCTCGGAGTCGACGTCGCGAAGAAAATCAAGGCGCGGATCCGGGAGGAGACTTCCCTGACCGCGTCGGCCGGCGTCGCCCCCAACAAGTTTCTGGCGAAGATCGCTTCCGGGTGGAAGAAGCCCGACGGCCTGACGGTCATCGCGCCCGAGCGCATCGAACGATTTCTCCAGGGATTGCCGGTCGAGGCGCTCTGGGGAGTCGGCCCCAAGACCGCCGCGAAGTTGAAGGCCCGCGGAATCGAGCGCCTCGTCGACGTGCGAACGGCGGAAGACGAAGTTCTCAAGCAAGTGGTCGGGAACTGGGCGGAGTCGCTGCGCCGTCTCGCCTTCGGGGAGGATTCGCGCCCGGTCGAGCCCAACCGCGAGCGGAAATCGATCGGGTGCGAAGAGACCTACGCCAAAGATCTCGCCGATATCGAGACGATCCTCCGTGAGGTCGAGGCGCTCGCTCGCCACGCCGCCGGCATCCTCGAGCGCAAGGAGGTCCTTGCCCGCACGGTCGTCTTGAAGCTTCGCTATTCCAACTTCGAGACGATCACGCGAAGCGAGACGCGGGAGCCGGCGACGCAAGACACCAACGAGATCACGCGGCGCGCGGCCGCGCTCGTCGCGAAGACCGAGGCCGGCCGCCGGCCCGTGCGGCTTCTCGGAGTCTCGCTCCACGGGCTCTCGTCGCCGAACGAGTCCGAGCCCGAAGATTCCAGTCAGATTCCGTTCGCGACCGAAGAACCGTCCTCTCCAACGCCATCGCCGCACGCGTGTGACCTGCTCCTGCCGAAACCGAGAGGATGAGGAGCCGCTTCACCGGCGCGCCTGCTCCACGAGAAGGATCGCCGCGACGAGAAAACCGATCACGATCACGGCGACGCGCGCCTTGTCTCGTCCGATCAAGCGTGCGAAGCGCGCTCCCGCGTAACCGCCCGCGATCGCGCCGGCGACCATGATGAGCGCAGCCGGCCAGTCGACCGCGCCGCGAACGATGAAGTACGCCGCGGCCAGGCCGTTGATGCACATACCGAAGAAGTTCTTGATGCCGTTGGCCGCGTGGATGTCGGAAAGGCCGAGAAAACCCAGAACGGCGAGCATCAGGATCCCGATCCCGGCCCCGAAGTAACCGCCGTAGACGCCGACGCCGAACTGAAAAAGCCACGCGGCCGTCCAGCGCGTCGGCGTTTGCCGGTCCCGCCCCTCCGCCCGCAGCCAGCGCGAAAGCGCTCCCTGAAGCATGAAGAGCAGAGTCGCGAAGAGAATGAGAAAGGGAGCGAATCGCTCGAACGTCTTCGTCGGCGTCGCCAGAAGAAGAACGGCGCCGAGCGCGCCGCCCAGAACGCTCGGGACGAAGAGACTCTTCAGCCATTCCTTGTGATCGGTAACTTCCTGCCGGTAGCCGTACATCGACGCGGCGGCTCCCGGCCAGAGCGCGACGGTCGAGGTCGCGTTGGCCGTGATCGCGCTCTCGCCGATGAAGAGAAGCGTCGGATAGGTCAGGATCGTGCCGCCGCCGGCCATCGCGTTCATGATGCCGGCTCCCGTCGAGGACGCGACGAGAGCGGCGACCTGGCCCGGCGTCATCGAGCCGGGATTCTAGCCCGCATTATTCACGAACAACTCCGGCCGCCGCTCCGATCGCGGACAACCTATATCCAGCCCGACCGACACTTTGCTGCCGCAGGGCGGGTGTGGCCCACTAACCGATGCGTGTTCCGGCCGGGTGTCCATGAATAATCCGGGCTTAGCCCGCATGATTCGGGCTAGCCCGCGCCCCGCGACATCGCCGAGAGATGTCCCACGGCCTCCGCCAGCGTCGATGCGAAGAGATCCGCGGCGGACTTCTTGAGGGCCTCGTGATTGGGAAAGGCGCCCGCGATCGCGACGGAGAAGACGCCGGCCGCGCGGGCCATCTCGACGTCCTCCGGGCTGTCCCCGACGCAGGCGGCTTCGTGCGATGGAACGGAAAGCCGCTCGAGGGCGAGGCGAAGCGGGTCCGGATGCGGCTTCTTGCGCGGCGCGTCCTCGGAGCAAACGAGGACGTCGAAGAGACGAGCGACGCCGAGCTTGGCGAGATCCCGCTCGATGCGGCCGCGGCTCCCGCTCGTGACGAGGCCGGTCGACAATCCGGCTGACCGCAGCCGCTCGATCGCTTCGGCCGCGCCCGCGATGAGGTCAGGCGCTTCGGCGGCATAAAGGTCGAGCCAGCGCGAATCGGCCGTGGACCAATGCTCTCGCGCGAGCGCGACCGCTTCATACGTCCGATACCAGTCGGGCGAGTAGGTCTCGGCGAACCGCGATCGATCAAAGCCGATTCCGAAAGAGCCGAAGAGCTTCTGGTAGCTCCGAAACGTGGCGTCGGCCGAGTCGAGAAGAGTCCCGTCCCAGTCGAAAAGAACGGCCGTGAGATGACGCGAATCGGCTGGCGACAAGGACGCGCCGCGCCTAGCGCTTGTCGATCGGCACGAAATTCCGCTCGCCCGAGCCAAGATAAATCTGACGCGGCCGCGCGATCTTTTGCTCGGGATCCTCCAGCATCTCTTTCCACTGGGCGAGCCAGCCCGATGTCCGCGGAATCGCGAAGAGAACCGTGAACGCCGCGGTCGGGAGTCCGATCGCCTGATAGATGAGGCCCGAATAGAAATCGACGTTGGGATAGAGCTTGCGCTTGACGAAATAGTCGTCCTGCAGCGCAATCCTTTCCAACTCCAGGGCGATGTCGAGCAGAGGATTTCGTCCGGTGACCGCGAAGACCTCCTCGGCCATCCGCTTGATGATCTTCGCCCGCGGGTCGAAGTTCTTGTAGACGCGGTGGCCGAAGCCCATGAGCCGCTTCTCGCCTTTTCCTTCCTTGACCTCCTTGATGAAGGCGGGGACCTTCGAGACCGAGCCGATCTCGGTCAGCATCTTCAGAACCTCTTCGTTTGCGCCGCCGTGAAGCGGCCCGTAGAGCGCGGCCGCGGCGCCCGCGACCGAGGAGTAGGGATCGGTGTGCGCCGATCCGATCCCTCGCATCGCGTTGGTCCCGCAGTTCTGCTCGTGGTCGGCGTGAAGAATGAAGAGCACGTCCAGAGCTTTGACGAGCGCCGGGTTGGGCTTGTAGTCCTCCGCGGGAGTCTTGAAAAGCATCGTGAGGAAGTTCTCGCAGTAGGAGAGGTCGTTTCGCGGATAGACGTAGGGCATTCCCATCGAGTGCTTGTAGGCGAACGCCGCGATCGTCGGCATCTTGGCGATCAGCCGGTGAATCTGCTTCGTTCGCACTTCGCGGTCGTGGACGTTGTGCGCGTCCGGGTAAAACGTGGACATCGCCGCAACGGTCGAAATCAGCATCCCCATGGGGTGAGCGTCGTAATTGAACGCGTCCATGAGCTTTTTCAGGCTCTCGTGGAACATCGTGTGGTACGTGATGTGGTGGGTCCACTCCTCATACTGCTTGCGGTTGGGAAGCTCTCCGTAGAGCAGCAGGTAGGCGACCTCGAGGTACGTGCAGTTCTCCGCGAGCTGATCGATCGGATAACCGCGATAGCGGAGGATCCCTTTATCTCCGTCGATGAACGTGATCCGGCTCTTGCAGGAGGCGGTGTTCAAAAAAGCCGGGTCGTAGGACATCAGGCCGAAGTCGTCGGGGCCGGTCTTGATCTGGCGCAAGTCGATCGCGCGAATCGTGCCGTCGGCAATCGGGATCTCGTAGCTCTTCCCGGTGCGATTGTCGGTCAATGTCAGCGCGTCTCGCGACTTCTCGGGCGCGGCGGGTGCCTCGGGCTTTTTGGCTTCTACGGTTCCCATCGATCCTCCGGCGGGAAGAGCTGATTATAGTAAGGAGAGGATAGCCTGATGACTTCTCACCAAAGTCTTCAAGAAAGATATGCCCCGCAAAACCGCTGCTTCGGGTGCGGACCGGCCAACGACAAAGGGCTGCGGATCCGAAGCTTCCCGGAGGGAGACGAGCTCGTCGCCGAGTGGCGTCCGCAGCCCCATCACCTCGCTTTCGACGGCATGCTGAACGGGGGAATCTGCGGAGCGCTGCTCGATTGCCACAGCAACTGGGCGGCGGCGTACCACCTGATGCAAAAGCGCGGCGCGGCGACCCCGCCCTGCACTGTGACGGCGAACTTCAACGTGACCTTGAAACGTCCGACTCCGATGGACGTCCCGCTTCACCTGCGCGCCCGGGTGGTCGAGTCGGGCGACGACCGGGCGACGGTCGAGGCCACACTCGAAGCCAACGGCAAGATCACGGCGACCTGCCGCGGCCTTTTCGTCGCCGTCGAGGAAGGGCACCCCGCCTACCACCGCTGGTGAGGCTGGCGCAGGCGGTCGCTTCGTGACCAGCGACGTGGACTGGCTTAAGCTCGGGGCTTCTTCGCCGCGTGATCCCGAAGAGAGCCCCGGGTCTTACGCAGGAGGATCTCGGCGTGACCCGCCACCACGTAGTCGGTCAGCTCTCCCACGACCCGGTATCCGAGGCGCTCGTAGAGCCGGCGTGCGCCGTCATTGAAATCGGAGACGCACATGAAGACGTTGGGCGAGTCGGCGAAGATCCGCTTCTCCGCGAATTCGATGAGAGCGGTGCCGATCCCGCGGCCCCGGTGAGTGGCCGCCACGCAGATCGTCTGGATGTACCCGACGAAGGCGCCGGACATGATCAGCACGAGGAAGCCCGCCCGCTCGGCGCCGACGCGCGCGACGTAGACCTCCCGCAGCGGGTCGCGCAGGATCTTCAAAGACTCTTCGTAGCCGCGCCCCAGTGTGATCCAGGGCTCGGACCCCGACATCACCCGCGCACACCAACGCGCATCGGCGTCCTCGCCGAGCGGCCGGATCGACAGCGAAGCCGGAGCGTTCATGGCCTTTGGGCCCGTAGTGCGGCTGGTTTCATCCAACCCCCTGGTTGCCGTCGGAGATGCCCTCCATTGTAGAGTCGCCGGCATGAAGAGAACGTTACTCGGATCCCAAATCCTCGCCGTTTTGGCGGTGACTTTCACCCTGCCGCCGGCCCTCCTCGCCCAGAAAGCGGTCTTCGTCGTGCGCCACGCCGAGAAGGCGAGCGATGCGAACGAGGCTTCGGTCCCGCTCTCGGCGGCCGGAACGGCTCGAGCCCAGAAGCTCGCCGCGATGCTGAAGGACGCCGGGGTCAACGCGATCTATTCGACCGATACGGTCCGGACGAAGACGACCGCGGAGCCTCTCGCGGCCGCGAGGAAGCTTGCGATTCAGACCTACGACTTCGCGACGGTCGCCGGGAAGCCCGATCTCTCGCCGCTCGCCGCGAAGCTCAAGCGCGAACACGCGAGCGACGTCGTTCTCGTCGTCGGGCACAGCAACACGATCGGGCCTCTGCTTTCGGCATTGGGCTGCCGGGAGTCGGTCTCGATCGCGGGAGACGAGTACGACAACCTCTTCGTCGTCGTACCTCGAGGCTCGGAGTCTCCCCTTCTGCTGCGGCTGCGCTTCTGAACGGATCGCGACGGCCGGCGGCGACCGCCGGCGCAAGTACGGAACACTTCGACGGCCGGCGCTTCCACAATCCCGGCGGCGGCAACCCCGGCGGATTCCGCGACTTCGTGAAATGGATGCTGACTCGGCGACCCGAACCGTGGCGCGATTTCGACGACTCGCCTCCGGGCGCTCCCCCGCCGCGGCGAGTCGCGGACCTGCGCGTGACCGTCATCAACCACGCGACCGTCCTCGTTCAGACGGCCGACGTGAACATCCTGACCGACCCGGTCTGGTCTGATCGCGTCAGCCCGGTCTCCTGGGCGGGACCGCGGCGCCACCGGCCGCCGGGGATTCGCTTCGAGGATTTGCCGCAAATCGACCTCATTCTGCTCTCGCACAACCACTACGATCATCTCGATCTGCCGACGCTCGAGCTTCTCGAGCGCCGCGACCGGCCGACGATTTTCTGCGGCCTCGGGGTCGGAGACCTCCTGCGAAGAAAGGGCTTGCGCGAGGTCGTGGAGCTCGATTGGTGGGAGAGCGTCACGGCGCGCCGCGGCCTCGATGTGGCTTCCGTCCCAGTCCAGCACTTTTCGGGACGGGGCTTCTTCGATCGCAATCGGACTCTCTGGGCGGGGTTCGTCGTCTCCGGCACCGCCGGCAAAGTCTTCTTCGCGGGAGACACCGGATACGGTCCGCATTTCACCCAAATCCGCCAGCGGTTCGGAACGATTCGGCTCGCTCTGCTTCCCATCGGCGCTTCTCGGCCGGAATGGTTCATGGGTCCGGTCCACATCTCCCCACGGGAAGCGCTCGCGGCGCACGGCGATCTGGAAGCGCAGACGTCGGTCGGAATCCACTACGGAACCTTCCAGCTCACCGACGAAGGCCAGGACGAGCCGCCTGAAGAGATCGAGCGCTCACTGAGAGAGTGGCCCGGAACGAAGCCGCGATTCTGGCTCCTCGCCAACGGCGAAGGCCGGGACGTGCCGTAAGATCGCGGCGAGCGCGGGCCTCTCCCGGAGTCGGCGCTGCCCGAGGGCGCACACCCTGCCCCTCTTATGCGTCAAGATGCTGCGCCCGAGTGGCCGCAGCGGCGGCAGACCTCGGAATGAAGAGTATGGGCCGCCGCGTGCCGACGGGCGAGATGCCCGCGGCGAGCCTACCACCCGACGGGTTTTCCCTTGTTCTGCTCGTCCAGCCATTTTTGAAGCGGCGCGAAATAGTCGCGCACGGCGGTCGCGTCCATCTGCTTCTGCCCCGTCAGGACCGCGAGCGCCTCGGGCCATGGGCGCGACTGTCCCATCGCGAGCATGGCCGCGAGCTTCGCACCGGCCCCCTTGTTGCCGTAGATCGAGCAGCGATGGAGCGGCCCGGAGCATCCCGCCGCCTTCGCGAGCGCGCGGTGAAACTGAAACTGAAGGATGTCTGCGAGGAAGTAGCGCGTGTAAGGAACGTTCGCCGGGACGTGGTACTTGGCTCCCGGATCGAAGTTCTCTTCGCCGCGAGCTCCCGCGGGCGCGACCCCCTGGTACCTGCGCCGAAGCTCCCACCAAGCGCGGTTGTAGTTCTGCGGCGTGATCTCTCCGGAAAACACTTTCCAGCGCCACTGATCGATGACGAGGCCGAAGGGAAGAAACGCGATCTTCTCGAGCGCCTTCCGAAGAAGAAGACCGATGTCCTTGGACGCGTCGGGCGCCGCCGGCAGAAGTCCGAGCTTGACGAGGTACTCGGGAGTGATCGAAAGCGCGATCGTGTCGCCGATCGCCTCGTGGAACCCGTCGTTGGCGCTGTCGCGGAAGAGGTAGGGCTGCGTGTTGTAGGCGCGCTGGTAGAAGTTGTGTCCGAGCTCGTGATGGATCGTCGCGAAATCTTCCGACGTGATGTCGATGCACATCTTGATGCGCAGATCGTTGACCGAATCGACGTCCCACGCGCTCGCGTGGCAGACGACCTCGCGGTCGCGCGGCTTGACGAAGAGGGAACGCTCCCAGAACGTTTTCGGCAGCGGCTCGAAGCCCAGCGACGTGAAGAATCCCTCGCCGTAGCGGACCATGCCGAGAGCGTCGGTGCCGCGCGCTTTCAGAATCTGGGTCAGGTCGTAACCCGGGTCCGCGCCCGCCGGGGCGACTAAGGGATAGACGTTGTCCCAGGTCTGCGCCCACATGTTGCCGAGAAGATGCGCGGGGATGGGACCCTTGTCCGGCACCGCGTCCCCGTACTTCTCGCGAAGTTTCCATCGCACATAGGAGTGGAGGGAGACGTAGAGCGGCTTGACCTGCTCCCAGAGGCGGTCGAGCTCCCGGGCGAAGTCGTCGGGCGGCATGTCGTACTTGGACCGCCACATCGCTCCGGTGTCGGCGAAGCCGATCTCTCGCGCGCCCTTGTTCGCGAGCGTGACGAAACGCTCGAAGTCCTTGCGCATCGGGGCCGCGATCCGATGCCAGCCCTGCCAGACGTCCAGCAGTTCCTTGGGATCGCGGCTCGTCGCGAGGATCTTGCTGATCTCCTCCAGATCCATGCAGGGCTTGCCCTCGGGGCAGTACTTGCCCTTTCCGTACATCCCTTCGAGCGCGGCCGCGATCCGCGTGACCTCCTCGCTCTCCTTCGGATTCGCGGGGGCCGCCAGAGTCAGGTTGACTTTCAGGAGCTTCATCTTTCGGGCGAGCTCCTCCGGCAGGGCGACGCCGTCGAATCGGGCAGCCTGCTTGGCGTCCGCCGCGGTCGCGGCAATCAGCTTCTCGTTCGCCTGTGCGTGGAGCCGCTCCGTGTCGTCGGTGATGTAGGTCGACTGCACCCAGCCGGTGCGGCTCTCGTCGACCGCGAGCGCGAGGAGCTTCGCCTCCGCCTCCTCGAGGAAGGCTTTGGCTTCGACGGGGGTCGGCGGCTTGGGAGACGCTTCAGGCGGCATGGGGCACAGGAAAGATGCTGGAAAGACGGCTCCGAAGAAAAAAAAGACGCTGCGCTTTCTCACGGATGACTCCTGACGAATTCACGAAGGGCACACTCTAGCGGATTCGAGGGTCGGCCTATCACCCGCTGGGCGAGTGGAAAGCCAATTCCTTCTCCCCGTGGGAGAGGGAAAGGGTGAGGGGGCGCGCCGCCGCCGCGCTCTGCCTTGGATGACAAACCGTCGCTGCTGTCAGCTCCTCACCCCAACCCTCTCCCGGTGGGAGAGGGGGTTCACTTCGGGCGCGCCTTCTCCTGCTCGATCCATCGGTTGATCCTCTCTTCGAGAAGATCGATCGGAATCGATCCAGCCGCGAGCACCGCGTCGTGAAAGGAAGCCAGCCGAAACCGGGGGCCAAGCTCCTGGCGAGCTCGCTCGCGCAGACCGAGCAGCCTCAACGCTCCGACCTCGTAGGCCAGCGCCTCCGCCGGCCGGCAGATCATGCGTTCGATCTCGACCTGGGCATCGGCATCCGAGAGCCCGCCGTGGTCGCGCAGATACTGCGCCGCTTGTTCGCGCGTCCATCCCTTCAGGTGCAGGCCCGTGTCGACCACCATGCGAACGCCACGGAGCAGCTCCTCGCGAGCGCGTCCGTAGTCGCTGTAGGGATCGGCATAGAAGCCGACGTCCCTGGCGAGGCGCTCCGCGTAGATCGCCCAGCCTTCGGAGAACGCCCCGTACCGCGCCTCCCGCCGAATCGCCGGAACGTCGGGCAGCTCCTGAGCGATTCCCGCCTCCATGTGATGTCCGGGAACGCCTTCGTGGTACGCGGTTCTCTCGATCGTGATGGTCCGCTGAAACTCGGGGCTCGCCGGATTGATCCAGAGCCTCGCGAGCCTCGTTCCGTCCTTCGAGCCGGGACGGTACTCGGCGGCCGGCGCCTGAGCCTGCCGCGAGGCCGGAACCACTCCCACTTCCAGGCCCGCTCGCGGCCTTCGGCCGAAGAGCGAAGGGAGAAGCCGTCCCATCGTCGCGATGCAGGTCTTGAAGCGATCGAAGACTTCCTGGCCGGACTGCGGCTTGAGCTTTGGGTTGCTTTCGACCGCGATGGCAAGCGTGCGCGAATCCGTAAACCCCAGCTTCTTGGCGATGGCTGCGATCTGCGCCTCGGCCTGCGTCACCTGGGCCAGGCCGAGCTCGTGGATCTCACCGGGAGTCATCGGCGTCGTCGTCGCGCGCCGGACCGCCGCCGCGTAGCGCGCGGGTCCGTCCGGAAGCGACCAGAGACCCGCGTCGGCTCTCCCCCGCGGGGCGTATTCCTCGCGGACGAACTTCCCGAAACGCCGATAAGCCGGAAGCACCGATTCGCCGATGACCGCGAGAAGACCGTCGTGAATCCGCTTTTGCTCGGATTCGGAGAGGTTGCTTCCCATGCCCGCGAGCGGCCCGGCGAAAACGGTCTTGTCGGGAAGGTGCGCGGCGACTCCCTCCGCCTGGGAAGCCACTTTCTCGAGAAGGAACTTCGGAGGCATCAGCCGGTCCGCCATCCCCAGGCGCATGATGGCGATCGTGTCGTCGAACTGCCGGGGGAGCTGACGCAGACGAGCGATGTAGTCGTCGTAGTCCTTCGCCGTCTCGAACGGCAGGAGAGGCACGAGCTCGATCGCCTGGAGGTGAATGCCCGACAAGGGAGTCACCGGCATCTCCCAGGCCTTGAAGCGCGCGTTGTCGAGAGTCTCCTCCATCCGCCGCTCGAGGAGCGTCCGGGTCAGCGCCTCCTGCTCCGGAAGGCCGCTCGAGTCGATCGCCTTCAGCCGCGCGAGAAACTGCTTCGTTCGTTTTTCGTCCTCCTGCACCGCGCGCGGTGACAGGTCCGACACCTTGTCGTTCCAGCGGCGGTCGCCGCGAGTGGATGCCAGCTCGGGATTGCTCGACAGCGTGTAGTTCCATTGTTCGGCGAAGAGGCTTTCCAGCGCCTTTCGGCGGGAAGCGAGCGTCTGCGGCGCGCCGGCCGGTGACGGCGCGGCGGCCAGCGTCGACGCGAGCGCCAGGATCGCGAGCAGAACGAATAGCTTGTAACGCATCACACGATAGTAGGACCCAGGAGTCGGTCAGCGATCAACGGCGGCCGCCCCGGGCTCAAACTCATGGGCACTTGCTCACTGTCGGGCCCTCGTTTAGAAAATTTCTCGGCGCCGGTCGCGGAGCGACCGCCCGCGCCGCAGCCCTACCCGGAGCGGACGAAATCGATGAACCCGCGCTCGAAGTCGGTGCGGATCAATTTGACGCGAAGCTTCTGCCCGACCGCGACTCCCTC
>DATDNV010000198.1:0-6643 GCA_036518075.1 Thermoanaerobaculia bacterium | reverse complement strand
AACGGAAGATTCGAGCGCTCGAACATCGGGAGCGCCTTTGATCCCCAGATGGGATTCGTGGCGCAGAACGGCATTCACTGGACCTTCGTCGATCTGGAGTTGACGCCACGGCCTCGCGTATGGGGTCTGAAGAATCTCTCGTTCGAATCGTTCTATTCATTCAAATACAACGAGAACGGCTCACTCAACGAGAGGGAGTATCAGTACACGGCGCGCGCCGAGTGGCAGAGCGGCGCCTACAGCGACAATGACATCGTCGACGTCTTCGACGAGAACCTGACCGTGCCGCTCGAGCTGACTCCGACGGTGACGATCCCCGTCGGTCTCTACCACTTCGTCCGTCACCAGATCGCAATCGGCACCGATCCGACGCAGGCCTTCTCTTTTCAGGCCAATTTCAATTTCGGCGACTACTACGGCGGCCGCCGCGATCGCTACGTCGGGCGCGTCTTCTGGAAGCCGAGCGCGCACGTCGGCGTATCGATCATCGAGGACTACAACGTCGTGAGGCTTCCGCAGGGTGACTTCAACTTATCGCTCTTCTCCGGACGGCTCGACTGGAATCCGAGCGTGCAGCTCCTCTCGTCTCTGATCCTGCAAAGCGACAACGTCGATCACCTGACGAACGTCCAGGCGATCGTCCGCTGGCTGATCGACCCGGCGACAGACCTCTTTTTTGTCTATGACCGTCACATCGGTATTGGCTTCGAGCGGCCAGGATCCCGATTCACGCTCAAGTTTCGCAAGACTTTCGATCTCTGAGTCAGAAGACGGGTTACTTCTGGACAGGCTCCATGATTCGCAGGATCGGGTGCCCCCCGATATTCTCGAGCGGAAAGTAAACGAGGTGAGTCGTCGGGTCGACACAGACTGTGTGTGCGTGAGACATCGTCATCTCGCCCTGCCGCAGGAGCGTTTTGGCTTGCTCGCGAAAGACAGCGACGTTCCCGGATTCCGCGGAGACGTATAGGAGTCCCAGACCCGGATCGAACGCCAACACGTCCGGATCCTCGCCGACCGAGTGCGTCTCCAGGATTTTGCTAGCCTCGAGATCGAAGACGGCAAGCGTGTGATTCGCCTGGCCCGCGATGAATGCCAATCGGTGCGCCGCGTCGAGAATCACGCCATGGGGCTCCTCGAGCCCCGGAAGAGAGTGTCGGGCTACGATCTTGGCCGAGGCCGGATCGATCGCGACCAGCTCCGCCGGCTCGTGAACGGCGACGAGAATCTGTTTCGAGCCCGGGTCGTAGACGGTGTTGCCGGCTTCTCCGCCCAGGGGAATGCTCGTAAACAGAGTACTTGTCTTCGCGTCGATGACCGCATCGGCCTTGCCATGTTCGTCCGAAACGAAGATGCGCTGAGACCCCGGCGCATAGGCAAGCCCGTCGGGATAAGTCACCGGCCCAACCCTGGCGACAATCTGCAGAGCGCTCGTATCCACGACGTTGACCTGTTTCTTCCCGGTCGCCGATGCGTAGACTCGACCCAGCTCCGGAACCGCCCACACACCGTGCACTCGGGCGAACCCGTCCAGATTCGCGATGACTTTGCGCGACTTCGTATCGAAGACCACGAGTTGATCCGCGTTCATGTGCGCGATGTAGAGGCGACCGCTTTCGGGATCGAGGCTCTGGTAGTCGAAGCGAACCGCCGGCCCCGGCATCGGAACATCCGCGACGAGTTGCAAGAGTGGCGGTGGCGATGCCGCCTGCGGCGCGGAGGCGGCGCCGGCCCTAGCAGCGAGGACTGAGAAGACGAACGCACCGAGACCAATGGCTGTGATGATCGAGTTTTTCTTCATGATTCGCCCCTACGCATCCGAACCACCACGGACGTCGGAATTTTCGTCTCTTCCGAACCGGCTGCGAGCCAGCCGCAGTCGCCAGTCAAGATATCGCCATTCCCGGAAACCACGAGCCAGTTGAATAGAATGCCCTGCGATGGCAGGGCGATTGCCTGTGTCCCGTGTCATGCAGTGGCCCGCCGCCGCCTGCCTCCTCCTCGTCTGTCTACCCGTTGCCGGCCAGACAGAGACGCCACTGACTCTGGAAGACGCGCTGCGCGAGGCCCACGCCGCGAATGCGAAGCTTCCTGTGTCGGCCTTCGACGTCACGATCGCTCGGCAAAAGCGGGAGGAGGCACGAGCGGAACGCTGGCTGAAAGTGGCCCTGGAAGGAGACTTCATCTACGCGCCGCCTTCGGGCTACGACCCCATCCTGACCAACCTTGGAGAGTTCCGAAGCCAGGTCGTCGCGCGCCAGCCTGTTTATGACGGCGGCGCACGTCGGGCGGCGATCGCCGCATCCGAGGCCGAGGTCGCGTCGGCGGGCGCCCGTTACCGTATCGCGGAGAAGGACCTCGACCTGGAAGTGCGCAGCCGTTTCGCGGAGCTCCTCGAGGCGGCCAACGAGATCGAAATCCGCCGCGAGGGTATCGAACGTCTGACCTCTTACCAG
This sequence comes from Thermoanaerobaculia bacterium, assembly GCA_036518075.1. Taxonomy (GTDB): domain Bacteria; phylum Acidobacteriota; class Thermoanaerobaculia; order UBA5066; family Gp7-AA6; genus DATDNV01. The sequence goes on along the minus strand of DATDNV010000198.1, from coordinate 4,187 downwards.
ACGTCGCTGCAGAGTCGGCGAGCCGCCGGGCAGGGGGTCGGCGCGGATATCCTGAAGACCGGGGTCCGGCTGTCGGTCGAGCAGGCGAGCCTTGTCGAAGCGGAACAGAGGTCAGACGAAGCCAGAGTTGCCCTGAACGACCTGATGGGGCGCGACGTCCGCGGCCCTCTGGTTCCTGCCCCGCTGCCACCGCCCGAAAAACCGACCGACCTGGAAGGCAGCGCCTGGGCCGGCGCGCCGGAGCTCGCCGCGGCCGAGGCCGAGACGAAAGCGGCAGAAGCGCAAGCGGACGTGGCGCGTGCGGAAGGAAAGCCACACCTCTTCCTCGGGGCGGACGTGGGGTTCTGGGGCTCCGACACATCGCGCTGGATCCCGCTGGACATCAGGGCCACCGACCCGGACGCCAACTTCTGGGATCGTGTGCGCCGAGACGCCGGCTACTCCTTCAACCTGACGTTTTCGTGGCCCCTCTGGGACTTTGGAGCCATTCGCGCCAGAGTCGCGCAAGCCGACGCCGCATTGCGGCAGTCCCGGCAGAAGCTGGAAGTCGAGCGTCGCGAGGCTCGCCGCCAGTGGGAGTCGGCGATGCTCGCCTTGCAAAACCTCTATCGTCAGATCGAGATCCTTTCGCGCGCCGCTCCCGATGCTCGGGACTCTTACCTCGACGCCGAAAGCCGCTACCGCGGGGGAGCGGCGAACGCGCTCGAGGTGCTGGACGCCTATTCGGCATCCGTCGAGGCAGGAGTCCGGCTGGCCGAGTCGGTTTCGCGCTACCGGATCGCCCGGGCCGTCGCGCAGAGATGGGGAGCGCCATGATCCAACGAGCGCTTTGTATTCTCGCGCTCGCCGGCGCGGTCTCCTGCGGCTCACCCAAAGAGAAGCGGAAGGACGCCGAGCAGCCCGAGCCGGGTCCCGCCGCCGCGGCGGTGCCCGTTCGAACCGCGGAAGTCACCCGAGCGAACCTGGTCGAGACCGTCGACGCGCCCGGCAAGACGGTCGCGCTCGTGCAACAAAAGGTGCGGGCGCCTTTCGCGGGAACGCTCGTGGAGCTGTCGGTTGTGGACGGCGACATCGTTCACCGGGGCCAGGTCGTCGGGACGATCGTCTCGCGGGAGAGCGAAGCGGCTCTGTCGGGCGCGCGCGAGATGGCGCGGGAGGCGCACACGTCCGCCGAGAAGGAGGACGCCGATCGCGCGCTGAAACTGGCCGAGAAGAACCTCGTGCGGGCGCCTGTTTCCGCTTCCACCACCGGACGTGTGCTGTCGCATGCCGCGAGCCAGGGTGACCGAGTCTCGGAGGACCAGGAAATTCTGAGCGTCGAGGATTCGAGCTCGATCGTCTTCGTCGCCGACGTTCCTCAGGCATCGGTCTCCCGCATCCGGCCGGGGCAGCCGGTCGAGATCGAGATCGGAGGCCGGCCCCAGCCTCTTCATGGCGTCGTCCACGTTCTGCTCCCGAGCGCGAACCCCGCCGATTTCACCGCCGCCGTGCGCATCGATATCAGTGACGGCAGGGAACCGCTCGCACTCGGCATGTTCGGCACGGCGAAGACCACCGTGGGTCGACGCGAAAGAGTGCTCGTCGTTCCGGACGCGGCGCTCATCCGCGACGACGTGTCCGGTGTGACACGCGTCGCGGTCGAACGAGGCGGCCATGCCCGTTGGATCGCCGTGAAGACGGGGATTCAGTCCGGCGGCCAGACCGAGATCGTCTCGGGTGACCTGAAAGAAGGAGATCGAGTCATCGTCTCGGGTCAGGTCGGCCTTCCCGAAGGCGCGCCCGTCACGAGCCAGAAGTGAGACTCCTCGGCTTTCTTCGGGAACGGCGCGCCGCGCTCGTTCTGACGATCGCCCTGCTCGCCCTGGCGGGTCTCGAGATCGCCCGCCGTTTGCCCGCGTCCATCTTTCCCTCGGTGACTTTCCCGGTCATCAAGGTCATCGCCGACGCGGGCGAGGAGCCCGCGGCACGCTTGATGCCGACGGTCACACGGCCTCTCGAAGAGGCGCTCCTCCGCGTTCCCGGGATTCGCGTCGTGCGATCAACGACCTCGCGAGGATCGACCGAGATCTCCGCGAACTTCACCTGGGGCACCGACATGCAGGTTGCCTTGCAGCGGGTGCAAGGCGAGGTCGGAAGGATCCGGACCGATCTACCTTCCGAAGCGAAGGTCGACATCGAGTGGATGAATACGGCGATTTTCCCGATTCTCGGTTACGCGCTGACCTCGGACACTCGCTCCCAGGCGGCGCTCTGGGAGCTGGCCGAGTACAAACTCAAACCGGAGCTCATCCGCATCCCCGGCGTCTCTCAGGTCCAGATCCAGGGAGGCCGAAGGCGCGAGTTCCAGGTGCGTCTGGATCCGAGGGCGCTCGCGGCGCGCAAGCTTGGGCCGGCGGATGTCGTCAACGCGATCCGAAAAAACAACCAGGTCTTGTCCGCGGGACTGACCGAAGCGAACCATGAGCTCTACCTGTCTCTCGTCGACGGACGCGTCGGCGGTCTCGACGCGCTGGGCGAGATCGACGTCCCCATTCCGGGTGGGGGCGTACCCGCCGATCTCAAGGATCTGGGCACGATCGCCCCGGCGGACGCGGTCTCCTACATTCGCACGACCGCCGACGGCCGTCCAGCGGTCCTGGTGAACATCATCCGACAGCCGGATGCGAACACGGTCGAGATCGCGCGCGACGTCGATGCGTTGTTTCGCGACCATCCGACACTCATTCCCTCCGACACGCGGTGGGCGACCTTCTACGATCAGGCGGACTTCGTCTCGCGCTCGGTCAATGGCGTCCGCGACGCGATCCTGATCGGCGTCGGCCTCGCCGCCCTCATCCTGCTGGCGTTCCTGCGCGATCTGAAGCTCACGCTCATTGCCGTGGCGGCGATCCCGCTTTGCGTCGCTCTCTTGTTGCTCGCGCTGGGGGTCTTCGGGCAGACGATCAACCTGATGACACTCGGAGGCATCGCCGCAGCGATCGGCCTGATCGCGGACGACGCCATCGTCGTCGTCGAGAACATCCATCGCCACCGGGAGGCCGGAGCGCCGGACCCGGTTCGATCGGGACTGTTCGAGCTGATGCCGGCGCTCATGGGCTCGACCTCGTCGACGATCGTCATCTTTCTGCCGTTCGCTCTTCTCACCGGTGTGACCGGCGCATTCTTCAAGCCTCTCGCTCTCACGATGGCTCTCGCCCTTGCCATCTCCTTCTTCCTGGCAGCTCTCGTCATTCCGATGCTGTCCAGGGCGTCGGGAAACACCCGAGCCCCGCGAGAGAGCGGACACTCGAGATTTCGTGCCGTCGTTTCCTTATTCCTCCGCCGCAGCTCTCTGGCAGCGGCGGTGCCGCTTCTGCTCCTGGTCGGCGCCTGCCTGCTCTTCCGATCGATCGGGACCGATTTCCTGCCGGCGATGGACGAAGGCTCGATCATCCTCGACTACTGGACGCCGCCCGGAACATCGCTGACCGACACGGACGCGATGCTGGGCGGCGCCGAGAAGATCATCATGGCGTTGCCGGACCTGCAGAGCTACTCACGCCGCACCGGAACGCAGCTCGGATTCTTCATCACCGAGCCCAATCGCGGGGACTACGTCATCCGTTTGAAGCCGCGCCGACAGCGCCGGCCGATCGACGAGGTGATGGACGAGATCCGGACGCGGCTCGCGGCCGCCCAACCGGCGATTCACACCGACTTCGGTCAGCTCATCGAAGACAACATCGGAGACCTGACCGGCGGCGTCCCTCAGCCGATCGACTTGAAGATCTTCGGCGAGGACCAGACGCTTCTCCAGCAGAAGGCGCGCCAGGCGGCAGAGATCCTCGGCAAAGTCAAAGGCGTCGAGGACGTCTTTGACGGGATCGTCATCGCGGGCCCGGCGCTGCAGATCCGATTGGCTCCCTCGGAGACAGCGGCGGCGGGATCCTCGAACGAGCCCGCCCGCTTCGGTCTCACGACGGAAGAGGTGCATGATGCCGTGGAACCCGCCGTCGCCGGAACCGTCGCCAGCAACATCCTCATCGGGGAGAGGCTCTACGACGTCCGCGTGTTCGCCCGCAGCGAATCGGGACTGCGCGACCTGCTCATCCGAACGCCTTCCGGAACTCTCTTGCCGCTCACGACCATCGCGAGCATCACGACGGGGCCGCCGGAAGCCGAGATCGATCGCGAGAACCTCAAGACCT
>DATDNV010000197.1:0-13128 GCA_036518075.1 Thermoanaerobaculia bacterium | reverse complement strand
GAAGCGGTCCCCGAGTCTCTCGATCTGAAACAAAAGATTTTTCAGGAGCTCGATCGACGGTCCCCGCCGGCGACCGTGCTCGCCTCGAACACGTCGTCGCTCTCGATCGCCGCGATCGCCGGCTCGACCGGCCGCGCCGCGCAGGTGATCGGGATCCACTTCTTCAATCCGCCGGCCGCCATGCCGCTGGTCGAGATCGTCTGCGGCCCCGAGACATCGCCCGAAACCGAGTCGCGGGCGCGCGACCTCGTGGACGCTCTGGGGAAGACGGCCATTCGCGTCACCGACTCGCCCGGCTTCGCGACGTCGCGGCTGGGAGTCGCTCTCGGACTCGAAGCCATGCGCATGGTCGCGGAGGGGGTCGCCTCGGCCGAAGACATCGACCGTGCGATGGAGCTCGGTTACGGCCACCGGATGGGGCCGTTGAAGACGAGCGACCTCGTCGGCCTCGACGTCCGCCTATCGATCGCGGAGACGCTCGCGTCGGGTCTGGACGCCGCCCGCTTCGCCCCGCCTTCGATTCTCCGCGAGATGGTCGCCCGCGGCGACCTGGGCAAGAAAGCCGGGCGCGGCTTCTATCGCTGGAACGGCGATCAAGCGATCGCAACCGCTGCGGCTCGCCGGGAGAAAGCGTGAACGGGCGGCAAGGACTGACCCTCGGGATCATCCTGGTCCTCGTCGGGGCTTACCTGCTCCTTCAGAATGTGGTCTCGTGGCATGGCCCCGGTCCGGTTCTTTTTCTCCTCGGCACCGCTCTCTTCACGGCCTCGGCGCTGCGGCGTTTCCGGGGGCCGCTGTTGCCCGGGGCCGTGCTTCTCGGTCTCGGCTCGGCTTTTCTGCTCGAGCACCCGCTGGAGCCGTGGTTGCCACACTGGTCGACCCTGCTGCTCGGCATCGCTGCTGGGCTGCTCCTGGTCGCCGGGATCGACATGTCGGTCCGGCGAACGCGGCGGCCGGCGCCCGCGGTCGTCGGTGTCATCCTGATCGCCGTGGTGGCCGCATCGGCCGTGGGCCGGGCCCTGGACCCTCGAACTTTGGAGCCGCTCGCGAGGCTCTGGCCATGGCTTCTCGTCGTGGCCGGCGCGGTGCTGATCGTTCGGGCGGTGCGGCGCTAGGAGAGTGCGGCGTTCAGAGTGCGAAGTTCTCCGTTGAAGAGACCGGGCCCAACTGAGTACTTAGAACTTCGTACCTCGCACTCCCGACTCAGACGTCGCTCAGGTCGAGCAGTTTGGGCACGGGCGGGCGCGCGGCCGCCGGCGCCCCGGGAATCTCGCCGCGCCGGGCGATCAGACGGGCGGTCACGAGAAGCACCAGAATCGCCGCTCCGAGCTCGGCCGCGAAGAAGGTCGTGGACAGGCGGTGATAGCGGTCGAGGAGGATTCGCAGAGGATCCGCGGCGGGGAGATTGTCGATGAGACCTCCCGCCTCCTGGCGAATCTTCTCCATCCGCTGGATCAGGAGTTTCTCAATCACGAGCGACGCGATCATGCCGAAGACCGCGGCCCGCGTGAGGAGCGAACGCGAAAGACGCGGCGCTTCCCAGAACCCGGAGAGAATCCAGCCGGTGGCGAAAAGCACGAGAAAGCTCGCCTGCGCCAGCCAGCAGGCGCGCGTCAGGATCGGTCCGGTCAGCGCCGCCGCCATGTCCCTCGTCGGAAGGATCTGGAATAGGGCGGGCGCGACCGCGAAGGCGAAAAAGATCGCAGGACCGATGGCGAGGGAAAGCGCGAGGAGATGAAGAGTCAGGAGCGGAGCCTCCCAGCGAGAAGTTCCCTTCACGGCCCTGCTCGCTCCGGGGCTCCCATCCTGTTCACGGCGCGTATTCGGCTTTCACCCGAGGGATCAAGCCCTGGGCGGCGCCTCGGTCGAGCAGGGTCTGGACCGCCTCCCGGCCGCGAGGACCATAGCCCCGGGTCCAGTCGTTGACGTACATCCCGACGAACCGATCTGCGTCCTTTCGGTCCAACCCTCTGGCGAATCGCATCGCATGGGAGAGGGCCTGCTCGCGATGGCCCAGCCCGTACTCGATCGACCGGGAGAGGGCGCGCGAGACCCGCGCGATGCGCTCCGGACCCAGGTCGCGGCGGATGACGTTGCCACCGAGCGGCAGCGGCAGGCCCGTCTCCTCTTTCCACCAGCGCCCGAGGTCGACGACCTCCCTGAGCCCCTGCGCCGCGAAGGTGAGCTGCCCTTCATGGATCAGCACGCCCGCCTCGAGCTCCCCGCCGGCGACCGCCTCCAGAATCGCGTCGAACGGGCGAATGACCGTGGCCACGTTCGGCGCCCAGAGGCGCAGAGCCAGGTGCGCGGTCGTGTGCTCGCCCGGCGAGGCGACGGGAAACGCGCCCGAGTCCAGCTCCCCTCTCGACATCGGGCGCCGCGCCACCACCACCGGCCCGTACCCGTCGCCGAAAGAGGCGCCATGGGGAAGCAGAAGGTAACGATCCGCGAGCCGCGCGTAAGCGTGGAAGGAGACCGCGGTGACCGCCAACTCGCCCGACATGGCCCGCCGGTTCAGGCTCTCGATGTCGGACAGCTCGTGCCGGAACTCGATGCCCTCGGTGTCGACGAGCTTCTCGGCCAGGGCAAAGAACATGAATGCGTCGTCGGAGTCCGGGCTGTGCGCGACCGTAATCCGCTCCGCGTCGGTCATCGTTCGCATTCTATCGGTCGCCTGCTCGCTCGCGCGCGTCGGGGAGCGTTCGAGAGAGGCGCGGCGGAGTCACGGTCACCCCTTGATCTCGGTCTCCGCTCTCTTCCATGTCGTCGATCGCGCGCTTCGCGCCCGCGATCGCTTGACAATCGCGTCGCCGATCATCGAGAATGACCGCTAAGAGAAATTGCAAGTGGTATTCAGTTGTATCTTTCCGAGAACCCTCTAAAATGAAATCGCCGGATGAGTAGCAGCTCATCCGGCGACAGAAGGAACGTATGACCCATCAATCGTTCGGCAGCGACAGACTGAAGGCGATACGCCCCTCCACGGGGGCGGCAAAATTAGCATCTCGCCCTGAGGCTGTCAATCAGCTGTCGGGAGGGAGGTGACTCGGATGGCCACAAAGAAAAAGTCCGCTAAGAAAGCAAAGAAAGCGACGAAGAAAAAGAAGTAAATCAAGCATTTACGATTTCCACAGTTTCTTTGGGGGCCAGCGTGCCCCCACTTTTTTTGCCTGAAAATCCACGCGCGGCCCGGGCGCGTCGACCCCAAAAGAGGACGAGACTATATCTATGTTGATATAGTCCTCCCGATGTCTCTTTCCCACGTTCTCCTCGGCCTACTCTCCGATCAACCGCGCACCGGATACGAGCTCGAACGCGTCATGCGCGCCGAGCTCGACTCGATCTGGAGAGCGGAGTACTCGCAGATCTATCCCGACCTCGCCCGTCTCCGGCGCTCCGGCTTCGTCTTCCTCCGCGTCCTGGGACCCCGGCGGGGACCGCGCCGGAACGTCTACCGGATTACCGCGGCCGGACGGCGGGAGCTCCGCCGCTGGGTCGCGGGGCGGCTCGAGGCCCCCGCGGCCGAAAAGGACCCGACCCTGGCTCGACTCGCGTTCCTGGACGCCCTCGACCCGCTGGAGCGGATGGAGATCCTCCTGGCGGAGGAACGCCGGCTCTCCGACCGGATCACGAGACTGCGAACGGCGAGTCCCGCGCGGGGATTCCGGCGCGAAGCGCGCCGCGGGACCGTCGAGAAGCTCGAGGCCACCCGCCGCTGGGTCCGGTCGCTCGGCCAGCAGACGGCGCGGAGCGCCTCGACTCCCCCGAAGAAGAAATAAGCCGCGCGCAGCGCCCGTTGTGCCCTTCCGGACGACGATGAATCGGCCTCGGAGAGGGCTGCCGTCGGCCGCGCGTTCCGTGCCGTTCGTCGCGATCGAAATGCCGATGGCCGCATTCGAGCAACCATCGTTCCGTACCGGAGCTATGATCTCTTCTCCGGCAGGAGGTGGCCCATGAGTGACGCTCCTCGAGAACGCGATCCGCAATCGGGATTCACGCGACGCGATCTCATGCGAGGCGCCCTCGTGGGGGCGGTCGCCGCCAGCGTCGGAGGCAAGGCGGTCGCCGAGCCGGATCCCGCACTCGGCCCGTCCCCCGTTCCGGTCTCCCTGAAGGTCAACGGGCAATCTCACCAGTTGCTCGTCGAGCCCCGGGTCGTCCTGGTCGACGCGTTGCGCGACCGGATCGGTCTGACCGGCACGAAGACGGTCTGCGGCCGAGGGGCATGCGGCGCCTGCACCGTCCTGGTCGACGGAGCGGCGCAATGCTCCTGTCTGCTTCTCGCAGTCGAAGTCGCCGGCAAGTCGATCACGACGATCGAAGGGCTGAAGTCGGACAATCGGCTGTCGCCGATCCAGCAGGCCTTCGTCGAAGCGGATGCCCTGCAATGCGGCTTCTGCACCTCCGGCATGGTGATGTCCTGCAAGGCTCTTCTGGACCGCAATCCGCACCCCACCCGGGCGGAGATACGCGAGGCCGTGGCGGGCAACCTTTGCCGCTGCGGCACCTACCCCCATGTTTTTGCAGCGGTCGAGAAAGCCGCCGGGCTCCGAACCGCCGACGCCTTGACGATCCTGGACGCGCCGACCCGCTCCACGGCCGTCGCCTCCCTCTCCGCCGACGACCGCGTGGCAGCCGCGACCCTCGAGGTCGCGCTCGAGGAGGCGTGACATGACGAAGCAGAAAGTGCGGACCGGCTTCGCCGATCAGCTCGAGACTCGCGAAATCGAGATCGCCACCGGCGATCCGGCGCCCTGGGATCCGTCGCGCAAGTTCTCCATCCTCGGCTCTCGAGTCACTCGTCTCGACGGCCCTGCCAAGGTTTCGGGGCAGGCGCGTTACGCGATCGATACGCGCAGGCAGGGGATGCTCTACGGCCGGATCCTCCGTTCTCCGCATCCCGCCGCCGTCGTCAAAGAAATCGACCTGACGGCCGCTCGCAAGATGCCCGGCGTGCGCGCCGTCCTTGCGATCGCCAAGCCCGGCGAATCGGTCCGGTTCGCCGGTCAGGAGGTCGCGGCGCTCGCAGCCGAGACCGCCGAGCAAGCCTCCGACGCGCTTTCCGCGATTCGCGTCGCTTACGAACCGAAAGCCTTCGTCGTCGATCCGCAGCGCGCGCGCGAGGAGAATGCCCCTCTCGTTTTCGAAAGCCAGGGGGGACAGACCAAGAGCACCGGAGGCGACCTGCCGTCCGCGAGCAAAGCGCTCCCCCGCAAGGGCAACGTCCAGGGCCCGCGCAAGACGGACACCGGGGACGTGGAGAAGGGCTTCGCCAAAGCCGACGCGACCGTCGAAGGTACCTACGTCACTCAGGTCCAGACGCACGTTTCCCTCGAGACGCACGGGCTCACCGCCGAATGGAATGGGGACGAGCTGAAAGTCTGGGCATCGACCCAGTCGATCTTCGATGTCCGCAACGAGCTCGCCGAATCGTTGGGGCTGGACAAGTCCAAGGTCGAAGTCGTGACCGAATACATGGGCGGCGGCTTCGGCTCGAAATTCGGAGCGCGAGTGGAGGGAGTCACGGCGGCCAAGCTCGCCAAGGAAGCCGGCGCGCCGGTCAAGCTCTTCCTCGACCGCAAAGAGGAGCAGCTCGCCAGCGGAAACCGCCCCTCATCGATCCAGTGGATCAAGGCGGGAGCGACGAAGGACGGCAAGCTCGTCGCACTTCATCTCGTCGTCCACGGCAACGGCGGCACCAACGGCGGAACGGGCACCTCGCGCCCGCTCAAGAACATCTACGCCTGCGACAACGTGCGCGTCGAGGAATACGACGTCTTCACCAACGCCGGCCCCTCGTGCGCGATGCGCGCCCCGGGCCATCCGCAGGGGGTCTTCGCTCTCGAGGCGACGATGGACGAGCTCGCCCACAAGCTCGGCATCGATCCTCTGGAGTTCCGCCTCAAGAACGACCCGTCCGAAGTCCGTCGCAAACAGTTCGAGATCGGCGCGGAACGCGTGGCCTGGAAGACCCGCGAAGAACGGCGCCAGACGAAGGATCCCTCGGTGCGGCGCGGAGTCGGATTCGCAGCCGCCCTCTGGTACAACACGGGCGGCACCGGCAACAGCGCCACGGTCCGCATCCACAAGGACGGATCGGCCGAAGTCATCCACGGCGTCCAGGATCTGGGGACCGGCGCCCGGACGATGGTCGGCATCGTGACCGCGGAGGAGCTCGAGCTTCCGCTCGAAAGAGTGACCGTGCGCATCGGCGACACGCGAATGCCCGAAGGACCGGGCTCCGGCGGCTCGTGCACGACGCCCTCGTCGGCGCCGACGATCCGCGCGGCGGCCTGGCAGGCGAAACAAAAGATCGCCGAGCATCTGGCTAAGAATTGGTCCGTTCCCCCGGAACAGGTCGCCTTCATGAAGGGAGAGTTTTCGGTTCCCGGAGACCCGAAGCGGCACGTGAGCTGGAGCGAAGCCTGCGCCCAGCTGCCGGCGGAGGGAGTCTCCGCCACTGCGTCTCGAGCCGAGAACCACGCCGACGCATGGAAGCGCTTTACCTCCGGCGCGCAGTTCGCCGAAGTCGACGTCGATCTCGACACCGGGCTGGTGCGGGTCAAGCGCATCGTCGCCGTGCATGACTGCGGGCTGGTCGTCAACGCGTTGACGACCGAGAGCCAGATTCAGGGCGGCGTCATTCAGGGCCTCTCCTATGCCCTCTACGAGGACCGCATCCTGGACAAGACGAGCGGCCACATGGTCAACCCCAACGTGGAGCAATACAAGATCGCGGGGGCGCTCGACGTGCCGCTGATCGAGACCGTGCTCGTGCCCGTGTACGACGGAGTCAACAACACGCACTCGGTCGGAATCGGCGAGCCGGCCACCGTGCCGACCGCCGGCGCGATTGCCAATGCCGTGTCCCATGCGATCGGCGCCCGCGTCCGGCGCCTTCCGATCACACCGGAGGCCGTTCTCGAAGCCGTCGACGAAGCGCGCGCCCGAGGGGGTGTCGCATGAAGAACTTCGTCCTGCTCCCCGCCCGGTCGCTCGAAGAAGCCGCCCGCGCCGCCGCTCGTCCCGACACCGAGCTCAAGGCCGGGGGGGTCGACCTCATCGATCGAATGAAAGAGGGGATCGATGCCCCCGAACGCATCGTGTCGATCGCGCACCTTCCCGGCCTCAACCAGATCCAAATGGGACCGCCCGCGAAGATCGGCGCCCTGACGACGCTCGCGGCGATCGCTCACCATGCCGATGTTCAGAAAGCGTATCCGGCCCTCGCGGCCGCGGCGGAGGGAGCCGCGACTCCCCAGATCCGCAACATGGCGACTCTGGGGGGCAACATCTGTCAGCGCCCGCGTTGCTGGTACTACCGGCTGTCCGAGTTCGATTGCCGCAAGAAGGGCGGCAACGACTGCTATGCGAAGAATGGCGAGAACCGGTTTCACGCGATCTTCGACACCGATTTGCTGTGCGTGTGTGTCCATCCGTCGGCGACCGCGGTCGCGCTGGTCGCGTATGGAGCCGACCTGGAGATCGTCACTCCCTCAGGTCGGAAGAAGATGTCGATCGACGATCTTTTCGTGCGGCCGGCCAAAGACGCAACGGAGGAAAACCGGCTCAAGGCCGGAGAGATCATCCAGACCGTGGTTCTTCCCGCGCCGGCGTCCGGGAGCCGCTCCGCCTACCGCAAACTGAAGGAAAAGGAGTCTTTCGACTGGCCGCTCGTCGAGGCCTGTGTCGCAGCCAGTGTCGAAGGAGGACGGATTCGCGAGCCGCGCGTCGTGCTCGGCCATGTCGCCGCAGTCCCCTGGCGATCGAAGGAAGCCGAGGCAGTCCTCGCGGGCCGGTCGCCATCCCAGGAGCTCTTCCGAAAGGCGGCCGACGCGGCGGTCGCCGGAGCGAAACCACTCACCCAAAACGCGTTCAAGGTGAGACTCGCGCGCGTCACGCTCGAACGAACGCTCCGAGACGCCTTCGCATAAAGCGACCATGTCCGCCGAAAAGGGCGATCCCGGAGCCGGGATCTGCCGTCTCCTGCGCTGGAAGGCCGGATGGCTTCCGGACCGGCTCGACCCCAACCCGGACCCGCTCCGCTCCACTTCGATCCAGCAGTTCTGGTGTCTGAAGACGATGCGTTCGGACGGCCCGGACGGAGATCTGGCGGTGACGGAGTATTGCCGGGAGGGCAGAAGCTGTTTCGAATCCCCTCTCCCCGATCCCGGCTTGTCATCCTGAGCCGCCGTAGGCGGCGAAGGATCTACTCCCGGCGTCGACGAGGCCCGGGATCCCTCGCGCTACGCGCTTCGAGATGACCGCTTCGCGGTCATTTCTTCTTCAGCTCCATCAGGACCTGTCGCGCCACGGCCTTCAGCGTGTCGAAGACGCCCACACCGACGGTCGCCGTCGCCTCGAAGGTCGGCTCCCCCTTGATGTTGAGCTTCCGATACATGTCGTCGGTTGGCATGGCGGTCGGCAGATCCCGTTTGTTGAACTGGAGGACGTAGGGAATCGTGGCGATTTCGTAGCCCTGTTCTTTCAGGTTCTTGTCGAGATTGCGGATCGATTCGACGTTGGCTTCCAGCCGCGCCTCCTGCGAGTCGGCGACGAACACGACTCCGTCGACCCCCTTCAGGATCAGTTTGCGCGAGGCGTCGTAGAACACCTGGCCGGGGACGGTATAGAGGTGGAACCGCGTCTTGAATCCCTTGACGGTGCCGAGATCCAGAGGCAGGAAATCAAAAAAGAGCGTGCGGTCGGTCTCGGTCGCGAGTGAGATGAGCTTGCCCTTCGCAGACGGGTTCGTGCGGTCATAGATGTACTGGAGGTTCGTGGTCTTGCCGCAGAGACCCGGGCCGTAGTAGACGATCTTGCAGTTGATCTCGCGGGCTGCGTAATTGATGAAGGTCATGCTGCCGCCGAAACGGACTGCTCAGGGATCAGGCGCCGTCACTCGGAAAAGAGCCGGTCGATGTCGTCGTCCGTGATCTCCGAAAACGGCGATTCGAGATCGACGTGGAGGGCTTCCTTCTCTTTCTCGACCTTCTGCGCGATCTCTTCGAAGGTCTTTTCGAGCTCCGCCGTGGCCCGACGTACCCGCAATCGCACCAGTCCGAGCGAGGAGCGCTCGTCGAAGATGACGACCAGGATGACCCGCTGGGCGACGATCGAAATATGGATGTTGTCCTTTTCACCTTCGTGAAAAAGAATCGAAAACTCCTTTTCTCCGATGAGGCGGGCCAATCCATCCGTCGCGGCGACGTTTCCCGCGGTCAGAGAAGCGAGCGAGGTCGTGTCGAGGCTGTTCAGATCCCCCGTTGCGGCAATCTGCTGGCCGTTCTTGTCGACCAGGAAGACGACATTCGCGTTTGCGTCCAGACGAAGGCGCTGGAGCGCTTCCTTGATCTTCTGAAACTCCTCCTCGTAGAGGACGAGATCGGGGGTGCCCACTTTTTAACTAGTTCTCCTGTGAGGACTTATATTAGCAGATACCGGTTTGGTTGTCGGGTTCCGCGCTTGGCCTCGGTTTAGAAAAGTTTTGGCCGCCTGCTCGCGCAGCGAGCGCCGCGGCCAGTCACAACTCGCGCCGGTTTTCGAGCGAGCGGGCCATCGTGACCTCATCGGCATACTCGATGTCGCCTCCCACCGGAAGGCCAAACGCGATTCGCGTGACGCGCACCGGATGGCCCTTGAGTCTCCTGGCCAGATAGAGCGCAGTCGCCTCCCCCTCCACGTTCGGGTTGGTCGCGAGGATGACCTCCTTGACGACGCCGTCGATTCGCCGCAGCAAGCCCGCCACGTCGATCTCGTCGGGGCCGATGCCCTTGAGCGGCGAAAGCGCTCCCCACAGGACGTGGTACCGCCCCTTGAACTCGCGCGTCTTCTCGATCGCCATCACGTTGCCGGGCTCTTCGACGACGCAGAGCAGCGTGGCGTCGCGCTCCGGATCGGAGCAGATCTCGCAAGGATCCGACTCCGTCAGCGTGTTGCAATTGGAGCAGCGACGGACCGCGCCGCGAGCCTCCGAGATGGCTCGCGAAAGTCTCTCCGCCTCTTCCTGAGGCGAGCGCAGGAGATGGTAGGCGAGGCGAGCAGCGCTCTTGCCTCCGATCCCCGGAAGCCGCTGGAGCTCCGCCGCGAGCCGGTCGAAGGACTTGGGTGAACCGGACATCAGGTGAGCGTCCCGAAACCACGCTCCGAGCCCCGACGGGGCTTCATCGCATCATCCCGCCCAGCATGGCCGCGGTCTTTTTCTGCACGGCCTCGTCGACGCGGCGAGAGGCTTCCCGCATGGCGGCGAGGATCAGATCCTCCAGCGTCTCGACTTCCTCCTTCACGACGCAGGCGGGATCGATCTTGACCGAGAGCACGTCTTTGGTTCCCGACATCTCGACCTTGACCATGCCGCCGCCCGAGGTCGCGTCGACGCGCATGGCCTCGAGCTCCTGCTGGACCTTGTTCTGCATGGCCTGCGCCTGCTGCATCATTTTCTGAATGTTCATGCTTGTGTGACGCAGGGTGCTGTCATCCCGAGCGAAGCGAGGGATCTGCCCTGGTTGCCGCCGGAGTAGATTCCTCGTCGCTCCGCTCCTCGGAATGACAGAGCCCTCACTCCTCCTCCTTGACTTCGGTCAGCTCCGCCCGAAAGAGCTCCATCGCGGAGCGGACGACCGGGTCCGTCTCCACTCTCGAAGACGCGCGCTCGCGCGAGAGCGACTCGCGAGGGACCTCCCGCGCCGCTTTTCCGAGATCGCCGTCCGCAGGCGGCCCGGTCTTGAGCACGATCTTCAGGGGCCTGCCGAATGCCTCTCGCGCCACCTCCGACAGCAGCTTGCGTGTGGCGGGTTCCTCGAGCGCCTCCTTGGCCGCGGCCTTGTCGATGCCGAACCGGAAGACCAGCTCTTCGCCCGCGACGTCGATCGATTCCGCCAGACTCGCCTGGGCGCCGGTGACGCGCCGTTTCGAGTCGAGCAGATCGTGGAAGCGAGCGAGCGCCGCCTTGGCGCCCGTGTGCGCGGATGGAGCCGAGGGCTCGCGCTCGGGCTCGACGGGAACGATCGACAGGATCCGAGGTCCGCGGGATTCGTCCCGCGGGCTCGAGGCCGGCGCCGCCGAGGGCCGCGGCGGGACGCCCGCGAGCGCCTCCTCAATCGAACGCAGGCGTGGCAGCTCGGCGAGCTTCAGGATCAACATCTGGGTCACGAGCCCACCATCGTCGGCGCGGCGAGCGAGCTCCTGCGCCTCCACGGCGAGCGAGACGGATCGAAGGAGATTCTCGTACGGCATCGCCCTGGCGAGCGGACCCAGGCGGCGCGCTTCGCTCTCCGGCAGGTCAGCCGTGGCTCCGGCGGCCAGAAGGAGCAGGCGGCGCAGAAGCTTCGTGAATTCCTTCATGACGTGGCGCGGATCGATGCCCGAGTCGAGCAGCCGCGACAGCGTCGCCACCGCGGCTCCCCTGTCGCCGGACGCGACGGCGGAAAAAATCGACTCGAGAAGCTCGCGATCCACCAACGCGAGGATTTCCTGGCACCCCGATTCGTCGATCGACCCGCCCGAAAGAGTCGCCGCCTGGTCGAGGAGCGACAGCCCATCTCGGAGGCTTCCCTCGGCGGCCGCGGCGAGCATCGCGAGCGCGCCCGGTGTGATGCGAATCTTTTCCTGCTTCGCCACGCGAGAGAGCTGTTCGGCAATCTCCGAAACGGAAAGAGAACGGAAGGAGAATCGCTGGCAGCGCGAGACGATCGTCGCGGGGATCTTCTGGAGCTCGGTCGAGGCGAGGATGAAACGGGCGTACGGAGGAGGCTCTTCGAGCGTCTTCAACAGGGCGTTGAATGCCTCGGTCGTCAGCATGTGGACTTCGTCGATGATCGCGATCCGGAAGCGGTCGCGCTGCGGGGCATAACGGACCGTCTCGATCAGCTCTCGCGCGTTTTCGATCTTGCGGTTGGACGCCCCGTCGATCTCGTGGACGTCCAGGGAATCGCCTCGTTCGAGGATCTCCCGGCAGGAGGCGCACTCGCCGCAGGGATTGACCGTCGGGCCCTTCTCGCAGTTCAGCGCGCGGGCGAGAAGGCGCGCGGTCGATGTTTTTCCGACGCCCCGCGGTCCGGTGAGAAGGTACGCCGGTGCAACGCGGCCTTCGGCAATCGCGTTGGAAAGCGTCCGCGCCACGGCTTCCTGCCCGATCAGGTCCGCGAACAACCGCGGGCGCCACTTTCGAGGGAGAGAGAGAAATCCCGTCATGCAAATAGAAGTAATCCGGCGGCCGAAGATGAGTTCAGGTTGGCCTGCGGCGCACGGGGACGCCTCCTGATCGCTGCTTCCTTCCGGACCTGACGAGGTTCGGAGACTTCCGTCGCACAGGGCCCGAACCCATCTTCGGCGGCCGGAGAAATCATTCTATCGCAGACGGATCTTCACGTTCAGAGACGACGCCGGGGCCGGAGCAGCAAGAAAAGAATGGTCACGCCCGCGGCGAGGCCCGCCCAGAGATCGGTGTCGTGAAGGGCTCCCGGAGGAAGTGACGGCCAGAGACCACGCTTGGCGACAACCGTAAAGGCGATGGAAAAAAACGCGAGTCCGACGAGACAGAAAATCGCCAGACGCGCGAGGCTCATCCCTTCTCTTTGCAGCGGTCCCGAACGAAGGAAATCACCGCCTTGGCCAGGTCGCGTGGGATGTCTTTGGGCTTGAGGAGCTTCAACGTTCGGCCAGTCGCCTCATAAGTCGAAAGAAACTCGACGCAGGGGGGGCACATCTCGATGTGACGCCGAAATTCGAGCCGCTCGGACTCCGGCATCGTGCCGTCCTCGTAAGCCAGAAGATGCTCGAGGATGAGCTGCTGACAGGTGAAGTCGTCGGGGGCGTGGCAGCCCGTGTCGTCTTTCTTCATCCTGCCGCCTTGGCCTCACGGGTTGCGCCCGTCACCTCGGCCAGCCGCTGGCGCACGTAGAGACGGGCCCGGTGAAGGCGCGACTTGAACGCCGGAATCGAGATTTCGAGCGTCTCGGCGATCTGGTCCGCCGGCAGCTCCTCGACGTCGTACATCCAGATCACGTCGCGGTAGGCGGGCGGCAGCTCGGCGATGAACCCTTCGGCCCGCGACGCGAGCTCCCGAGCGGCAACTTCATCTTCGACCGCGACGCTCCAGTCCCGGATATCAGGGGACACGATGTGGCC
>DATDNV010000196.1:0-3735 GCA_036518075.1 Thermoanaerobaculia bacterium | reverse complement strand
GCGGTTCTGATCTCGTATGCCGCAGCCTAGTCCGTGGTCCGTAGTCCGTAGTCCGTAGTCCGTAGTCCGTAGTCCGTAGTCGGAATAAGAATTCCTGACTAAGGACTAAGCACTAGGGACCAAGGACTGCCCTCTATCTCGGATCTGATATAAACTATTTTTTCAAAAGCTCGTCGAGCTCCTTGCGCACATCCTCCATCTTGACCTTGTGGTCGGCCTGCTTCCACAAGACTTTGCCGTCGGCCGAGCGGATGACGAGGCCGTGGCTCGAGAATCCCAGCTCCTTGCAGATCTTCTCGTTCTCTTCGGTCGTCGCGTCGAGATTCTGGCCGTGCACCTTCCCCGCGTAGTCCTTGTCCAACCCGCTCACGGCGGGCTTGATCTTCGCGCAGATGGGTCAGCCGGGAAGGTAGTAGTAGGTCACCTCGAGCGGCGCCGATTTCTCCGGCAGCGCCGCAGCGAACGGCGCAAAGAGACAAAGAAGGGCGATAAAGATGGTCTGGCGGCGTGTCACGGTCATCCTCACTTTCCCGAATTCAAAATTCAACATTCAAGATGCGCTTCGTCGAGATTGTCGGCAACATCGTCACCCTTTTTGAATTCTGAATTTCAAATTTCGAATTGTTCACGATTTCGCCGGCCCCGCCATGCGCATTCTCGAGGCGAAACGCTCGCGAGTCTTCTTGACCCGATCCTGCGCCCGCGGAGAAGACTTCACGACCTGTTCGATGTTGGCGAGAAACGTGTCCGATCCGGGAGCGGTCCGCACCTGAGGGATGAAAGGCTCGAGCTTCGTCCAGAGGACGATCATTTCTCCCGCCGAGTCGAGGAAGAGATCGACGTTGAGCACTCCGCGCACGACAAACGAAGCCGCCATGTCCCAGTAGGTCGTCGCCATGCGGAAGTACACGTTCTCGTTGCCGCTCGAGTTTCGGACTGCCTGGACGTCGTCGACCGAGGTCGGATAGAACTTCTGGATGAACCACTCCCGCGCCGCGCGAAGCTTCTCCTCTCGGCGCAGCTCGTAGAGCTTGAGCACCAGCTGCGCGTCCTCGTAGGTAGGAACCGACCGTTCCATTTCCATCCTCCTCGATCGTCCTCGGAGCCACTTTTTACCACCACTCGCCGTCGATCGGCGCGCAAGCACTCCAGCCCGATGCGCCGCTCCGATCAGCGGCAGTCCCGTTGAAGGATTCCCGCGTCGAGGACCTTCTGCCAGAGCCGGGTCCAGGTCTTCCAGTCGTGGTCGCCCGGTTCCACGAACGTTCGCCCCGGAGGCAACGCCTCGGCGAGCAGCCGATCAGCGGGCGCGAGGTGGTCCTCGGCGCCGAAGCCGATCCAGATCGGAGGCCGAATGGCTCCTTCTGCCGCGTAGCTCTTGAGCCAGCCCCACAGATGACGTTCGTAGTCCCCGATCTGTCTGGGTGCGCCCATTGTGTACGAGCGCAGCCCCCCGGCCGCCTCGACGAGGCGCGGCTCTTGGTCGCCCAGAAACGGGGCGAGCGCGATCACGCCCCTCAATTCCTCCGAATACTGACTCGCGTAAAGGATCGCGCCCAAACCGCCCATCGAGATGCCGACCAACCAGATCTTTTCGGCTCCGCGGGCACGGGCCGGCGCGATCACGTCTTCGTGCAATCGGATCACGATCGTTTCCGCGCGGTAGTAACCGATGTGCGCGTCCGCCTCGAGGAAATCGGCCGTGACCCCCGCTTTCGCCGCGATCTCGGGAAAGCGCCGCCGCTCATAGTCGCCGAAATGGTCCCGGCGACCGGGTAGGAACACGATCAGGCAGCGGCCTCCCGCGCCCGAGGAGTTTCCGAGAGATCGCGTCGCCAGCGGGGTCGTCGGGCCCAGTCCCGGCGCACAGCCGGCACACACCGCCACGAGCGCGGCGAGCGCGGTGCGCCAGAAATCCGGGCTCGCCCGCCTTACCCCGAAGATCATCGACACTCCGAACCCGGACCTCGTACTCCTGCCGTTCTTCGCGACGCCGCAAGATTGCGGCTCTCGAATGAACCGGGAAGATCGTAGCAAGATCGGAGCGGCCCCGACCGTCGCAGCGATTCTCGGCATCGCGCTGATCCTGCCGTCTCTGCGACTGAAGGCGCTACTCCACCACGACCGTCAGCTTCATGCCGCCGTGGCCGGAGCCGCAGAAGTGGTGACAGATGGCGCTAAACGTTCCGGCTGTCAGCGGGGTGACCGTGATTTCCTGCGTCTCTCCCGGGGCCAGGTCGGTGTCGATCTTCAACGGGCGAAGAAAAAGCCCGTGAGTGACGTCCTCGCTCTTGACGACGAGCTTGACGGTCTCCCCTTTCCTCAAGGTGATCGTCGATGGAACGAACTCGAAGCGCTTGGCCGTGATCTCGATCGCGCGAGGTCCCTGGCTGGTGTCGGCGGCGCGGGCGGTCGCGCCCAAGATGGAAAACAGGACGAGAACGAACATGCGTGCGTGCTTCATAAAGATTCTCCCTCTTTCATCAGTTGCTGGATGCCGACGGTGCCTGCGTATTCACGCAGCGTCAGCTCGATGTCAGCGATCCGGGGCGAGCTTGCGACTCGCGCTCCGGGCTCCTCGACGACGCGCAGGCCGAGATTCTGAAACGGCTTCTGCGGGTCGAAGGGGATCGGCTTCTTGGGAACACCCGCTTCGGGGTCGGGGAACGAGAAAATCAAGGAGCGCGCCGCGTGGTGGGTCGTGTGCCCTTCCGTGTGCGTGTGCTCGCGGTGAATGTGGCCGTACAACACGGTCACGTTTTCGTACGGGGCGAGCGCGTTCATCACCTCATCCCCGTCTCCGGTGAACCACTCCCAGTCGGGGCGCAGATCGAACAGGGGGCGGTGGGTGAAGACGACGATCGGCGCGGTCTTCGGGAAGCGCGCGAGATCGTTCTTCAGCCAGACGATCTGCTCGGGCCCGACGTTGGGTTTCGCCAGCGAGACGTTGTCGAGCGCGATGAAGTGAACGCCACGGTGGTCGAACGAATAGTGCGTCTCTCCGAAAGCTTCGCGGAAGAGCTTGCCGCCGTCCAGGCCCGCGTCGTGCTCGCCGGGAACGGACCTGATGAGCGGAACCTTCAAGCGGCCGGCGATCTTCTGAAAGAGCTTCATCCGACCGGCGTGCTCTCCCGGGTCCTCGCTGTCGTGGGTCAGGTCGCCGGTAAAGAGAACGAGATCGGGGCGCTCTTTGAGACCGTTGATGACGTCCACCGCTTTCTCGAACGCCTGGGTGCCAAGCGGGTTCGGCGGCCCAGAGAAGCCCACGTGCGTATCGGAAAGCTGGACAAAGGAAAAAGGAGTCGGAGCCTCTCCGTTCTTCTTGCCGAGCAACGCCGCGATCCGGCGGCCCTGGGAGGTCGCGCCGAGGAGCGGCGCCACGTGGAAGAGCGCGCCAACCCCGATCGAGGTGCCCGCGATCTTCATGAACGTTCGTCTGTTGACAGGGTCTTTCATTCTTTACCTCCTCGGAAGCGGCCGGGTCGCACAAGCGGCCGCTTCCGCTGTTTGATCGTTCTTGGTTCGCTTGCCGAGATCCGTTTCCGTCACCGTGCGGCTTCTGTCTGGACGTCGGCCGTGTTCGCAGGCTGGCCGGGGAGCGTGGATGGCCGAGCCTCGACAACATCCGACGTCTCGTCTCCCGCCTTCGGCCAGGACTTAGAGCCCGAGGATGCGCACGCGGCAGAGAGAGCGAGCGACGCAAGAGCCAGGACCAGGGCACCGAGCTTCTTCTTC
>DATDNV010000195.1:0-2851 GCA_036518075.1 Thermoanaerobaculia bacterium | reverse complement strand
TACGGAAGCTTTTCGCGGGAGTTCGCCGTTCCGGCGGCGGTGGATCCGTCGGCGATCAAGGCCACGCTGAGGGCCGGAGTGCTTCGCGTCGTCGCGTCGAAGTCGGATCGGGGGCATGCCATCCCGGTCGAGCCGAGAAAGCTGCGATGAGCAGCGGCCGCCGCCCCGGCGTCTTTCGGATCGGCGTGATCTCGGAGCGATTCGGAATTCATCCCCAGACCCTCCGCCTGTACGAGCGCGAGGGTCTGTTACGCCCGGCGCGGACCGAGGGGAAGACGCGCCTGTACGACGCCGACACGATCGAGCGCCTGGAGATCATCCTGACGCTCACTCGGGATCTTGGCGTCAACCTCGCCGGGGTCGAAGTCATCCTTCACATGAAGGAGCGCATGCAGAAGATGCAGGGAGATCTTCAGAACCTGCTTTCCGCGCTTCGCGACGAGGCGCAGTCCCGCCGGTCCTCCTCGGATCGTCAATTTGCGCTCGTCAAGGTCCACCGTCCCGCAGCCCTCGCCAAAGTCAACAAGAGCTAACTGCGGCGGGACTTTGGCCGCGGCGCTCGCAGCGCGAGCGGCGGCCGAAAATTTTCTAAACCAGAGCCGAGCTCGTGCCCGGGAGAAGCCTTGGGTTAGAAAAGTTAATTGGCCCGTGCAGCGGGCCGGTGCAGAAGTCTCCTCGTCGCTTCGCTCCTCGGAATGACATGGGAGTCGCTCTATCCTCGGAATGACGACCCTTCTCTGTCATCCCGAGCAAAGCGAGGGATCTGCCTTCGCGAGTTTCGAGGCGCGTGTCGGACAGCCACCAGAGCCGAGGACGACCTGAGCAGATTCCTCGTCGCTTCGCTCCTTGGAATGACATGACTCCCAAGAAGGCCGTAGGTGTCCCTTTGCTCCTTCTGCTCGCGGGTTAGAATCCCGAATGGAGGAGCGGATAGTGAAAAAGCTCTTGTTCTTTCTGTTCTCGATCGGAATCGCGGCGGCGTTGCACGCGCAGCTTTCCAAGTACAAGGACTGGCCGAAGTCTCCGGAGGCGGATTTCCTCACGCAGGAAGAGAAGACGGCGTGGGCGGCCCTCCACACCGATGAGGAGGCGGAGAAGTTCATCGCGGATTATTGGGCCAAGCGCGGCGGCCAGAGGTTCAAGGACGAGATTGCCCGGCGCATCAAGGCGGCCGATGAGCAGTTTCGATCGACGCGCCAGAAGGGGTCGCAGTCTGCGCGGGGCCGTGTCCTGATCGTCCTGGGAGCCCCGAGTCGCGTGACGACGGAACGCGCCCAGATCTCGGGCGAAGCCGGTCCGGGTCAGCCTCTCGGCGCGCAGGAGCCGTTCGTGCAGACCTGGCTGTACGAGAAGAGCAAGTTCGACGCGTCCTGGGGACTCGGTGAGATTCGCGCCCGCATCCTCGTCGACCCGAGCCGAGGCGCGGATGAGCTCCAGGGCGCGGCTGCCGTCGAGAAAGCGATCGCGACGGTCGCTGGAAAATCGATCATCCATCCTGCGGGAACCGCTGCAGCCGCTGCGGCTCCCTCCGCGGGCGCTGCCGGCTCCGCGCCGGCTGCTGCCGCCTCCGCGCCTCCGATGCCCCCGGTTTCTCTTCCCGCGAACATTCGCGCCGATCTCGCGGCGATTCTCAAGGATCCCAAGAGCGTTCAAGGAGCGACCTGGTCGGGAGCCTTTCATTCGGTCAGCGGAAAGCCATACTTTTCGGTCGAGCTCTCGCTTCCGAGCGACAAAGTGCCGGCGAGCGGAGTCAAGTTCGGCGGCGTCGTGACGAGCGACGCCGGCGAGCAGGCGGCGGTCTGGGAGGACGCGACGCTCACCGATTCGAAGACCGGCGCCAGGACGGAGAAAGTCTACGAGCGTTCGGTCGTCCTCCCGCCGGGCAACTACCGGGCGGCCTACGGGCTTTTCAGCGCCGACGGAAGTCAGACCCTCGCGACCGGAGCGTCGTCATTCCACCTCGGAGCGGAAGCGGGTGAGTTCGAGGTCTCTCCGCTCGTGTTGGCCAATACCGTCAGTCCTCTCACCAAGCGGCCGGGTGAGACCGATCCCTTCGTTTTCGGAATGGAGCGACCCGTGCACGTCGCGCCGAAGGCGAGCCACCTGTTCGGCAAGGACGAGTCGCTCTGGTACTTCTTCACGGTCACCAATCCCAAGCTCGCAGCCGCTTCCGCGACTCCAAGCGCCACGCCTGCTCCCTCGAGCCCAACGCCCGGTCCTTCCGGATCTGCGCCGGCGTCCGCCGCCCCTGACTCGAGCAAGCCTCGCGTCATGACGCGAATCGGCGTGCTTCGGGGCGGGCAGCCGGCGTTTGCTCCGTACACCGCGCCGGCCGAGCTTCAGCCGCTCGGGCCCAACTACTACGCGGCAGGCAGCGAGATTCCGCTGGCGACCTTCGAGCCGGGCTACTACACGTTCACGCTCAACGTCCGGGACATGAATGCGCCCAGGGATTCGGCCGCCTTCAAAGGAGTCGAACTGCAGGCGGATTTTGTCGTCCTGAAGCCGGACGGCGGGCTTCCCGACAAAGCAGTTGCCCCGACGCCGGGCAAGTCGAAGGCTCCGGCGAAGAAGAACTGAACCGTTTTTTGGGGCATTGGAATTGGAAATCTGGACGTTTGTCCCAGATTTCCATTCATTTTTTTGATCCCCGCGATTCAATAAGCCGAATTCCATCGGCTAATCCGCTCTTAAATAAAATTAACTCTATTTAGAACAATAGTTTATGGGTTTCGCTCTATGGCGTGTTTTTTGCCAGAAGAGACTCCGAAGTTCTCGAATTTCTTTCTGAAAACTGAGGAGGGTTATGCGCAAGAGGCTATTCGTACTGATCGCGGGTCTGGCCTTCGTC
>DATDNV010000194.1:0-11345 GCA_036518075.1 Thermoanaerobaculia bacterium | reverse complement strand
CTTGGTGGAGCTGAACGGGATCGAACCGTCCCGCTCTCGCTCCGCTCGGAGCGGGACGCTCGTCGCGCTTCATGAGCAGGGGGCTCCGCCCCCTGGAACCCCCGACGGAGGTCGACGGTTCGATCACACCCCGGCTTCATTCGGGCCTGGCGGAAGAGTCTTGGTGGAGCTGAACGGGATCGAACCGTCGACCTCCTGAATGCCATTCAGGCGCTCTCCCAACTGAGCTACAGCCCCACGCGAGGCCGCGCAGAATAGCATGAGGATTGCTCGCGACGAAAGGGCGAGACGCGCGTCGTTCGGCGGACTCGGGCGTCTCGATCTGGCGAAAGGAGATCGGGTGAAGTCGTCATGAGAGGAGCCGGCGATTCTTCGGGTTGACATCTTACCCGGACTCGCCTATGCTCGGGTTATATGTCTACCCAAGAAGACCGTGACCGTCTGGAGCTGCTGCAAGGGACCCTGGATCTCCTGATCTTGCGCACTTTGATTTTCGGATCGCAGCACGGTCAGGGCATCGCGCGCGCGATCCAGCAGACGTCGGATCAAGAGCTGCTCGTCGAGCACGGGGCTCTCTATCCGGCGCTTCAACGTTTGGAAGAACGCGGCTGGATTTCCGCGAAGTGGGGCACCTCTTCCAATAACCGGAAAGCTCGCTTCTACTCGCTCACGGCCGCCGGGCGCAAGCAGCTCGTCAAAGAGACCGATCGGTGGAACCGTTTGACGGCGGCCATCGGACGGATACTGGGACCCGCGGGCGTGAAGAGCTAGCCGTGTTCGGGCGCAGGCGCAAGCTCGACGAGTTCGCGTCCGAAATCGAGTCGCATCTCGATCTGGAGGCGGAGCGGTTCCAGGATGAGGGGCTGAGCGAGCCGGACGCGCGATTCGCCGCGCGCCGCTCCTTCGGCAACCTCACGAGAGCCAAAGAGCGCTTCTACGAAACCGGCCGCTGGCTTGCATGGGATCACTTCTGGCAGGACGTCCGCTATTGCCTGCGGATGCTGCGCAAGTCTCCCGGTTTTGCCGCCATCTCGATCCTGACGATTGCCCTGGGGGTCGGCGCGACGACCGCCATTTTCAGCGTTGTCGAGGCCACTCTGTGGCATCCGCTCCCCTATCCGCATCCGGAGCAGCTCGTCAGCATCCAGGACGATCTGCCCGGCGCGAGCGCCCGCGACGTCGGACTCTCCGAGCCCGAGTGGCGAGACCTTCAGGCTTCCGGCATCTTCGAATGGGTTTCGCCGTCATGGTTCGACGAGAACAACATGACCGGAGCTTCCACGCCGGACCGCGTCAGCCTGCTGATCGTCGCGCCCGATTATTTCGCGCTGCTCGGTGTGAAGCCGCAGTTGGGGGTCACTTTCGATCCGCGGAACCATTCACCGGGATTCACCGGCGAGGCGGTCATCGGCGACGGGTTGTGGAAGCGCGCCTTCGGTCGCGATCCGAAGATCCTCGGCCGGGGCATCCGGCTCGACACCGACCTGTACACGATCATCGGCGTCATGCCGCCGGGGTTTCGCTCGCCGGAGCGCTCGCCCGCCGAACGCAACGCCGAAGTCTGGGCCGCGACGAGCTTCTACGGCCCACCGATGTTGGACAATCCCCTGCGCAGCGTGCGAAACATTCCCGAAGCGATCGCGCGATTGAAGCCCGGACTGACTCTCGATGCGGCTCAGAGCCGCGTCAGCGCGCTGGTCTCCACGCTCCAGAGCCGGTATCCCGCCGATTATCCGGTACGGAACGCGTGGAGAATTCGCCTGGTCCCGCTGAAAGAAACGCTCGTTGGCGATACTCGGCGATCACTGATCCTGCTACTGGCCGCGGTCGGGCTGGTGCTGCTGATCGGCTGCCTGAACGTCGCGAACCTTCTCCTCGCGCGCGCCAGCGCGCGAGCTCGCGAAATGGCGGTCCGGCAGGCTCTCGGCGCGGGGCGCCGCCGGCTGATTTCACAGCTCCTCACCGAGAGCCTCCTACTTTCGTTACTGGGCGGGATCGCCGGCATCGCGTTCCTGCTCGGTGCGCAACCCTTCCTGTTGCGGCTCGTGCCCGACAGTGTGCCGCGGCTCAGCGCCGTCTCGATCAACTGGACCGTCCTGATGTTCGCGGCAGGGGCTTCGCTCCTCTCGGGCCTCGTCTTTGGGCTGGCGCCCGCGCTGCAGTCGGGCAGGTTAGGGCTCGTCGAAGCCCTCAAGAGCGCCGCGCGCGGTGCGATCGGCTCCCGGGAGCAGGCCCGCATGCGCCGCGCGCTGGTTGTGGCGGAGCTGGCCCTGTCGTTGGTACTGACGATCGCGGCCTCCCTTCTGCTCCGCAGCTTCTGGGACCTCGCGCACGCGCCGTTGGGCTTCAATCCGCAAAGCGTCCTGACCGTACGGACGCGCCTGCCGTATCCGAACGATGTCAAGACCGATCGCTATGCCGACCCCGCGCAGCAAGGCGCATTCATCCGTGAATTGCTGCGCCGCAGCATCGCATTGCCGGGCGTGGACGAGGCCGCGATCGGAGACAGCGGCGCCATTCCGCTCGACTCGAGCCAGCACCAGCTGAACCGGCTCGCGGGTCGGTTCTTCTTCACGGTCGAAGACCGCGTCCTCGACAGTCGCGAGTCGCCGGTCGTGGATCGGCTGATGGTGACGCCCAACTACTTCCACCTGCTCGGAATCCCGCTGCTACGGGGACGCCTGCTCAACGAGTCGGACGACGACAGGAGCCCGCAGGTCGCTGTCGTGAACGAGGCGTTCGCCCGAGTGTACTGGCCCGGCAAAAACGCGATCGGCAAGCGATTCCGGCGGGACCGAGCCGGCGCCCCGTGGATCACCGTGGTCGGCGTGGTCGCGAACTCGCGGACGGGATCGTTGGCGGAAACGGACTCTGCTCAAGTTTATGTGAGCCTCTCCCAGACGTGGTCGCATCACCTCGCGATCTTCCTGCGCGGGCGCTTCGATCCGTACGCGATTTCGAAGCGGCTGATCGCACAGGTGCAGACCGTGGATTCGACACTTCCGGTCTTCTGCGGCCAGATGCTCGACGACACCGTCTCCGCCTCCCTCAGCGAGCGGAGGTTCTCCCTGGCAATGGTTGGTTTGTTCGCCCTGACGGCGCTGTTTCTCGCGGCCATCGGGATTTACGGAGTGATCTCTTACATGGTCGCCGAGCGCACTCGCGAAATCGGGATCCGCCTCGCTCTGGGCGCTACGGGGAGCCACATCGTTCGCGAGGTGTTGGGCCAGGGATTGAGGCTGGCCGCTGCCGGTGCCGCGATCGGGCTGGTCGGCGCAGTGGTCGTGTCCCATGGGATGGCAGGACTCCTCTTCGGAGTGAAGCCCACAGACCCTCTGACCTTCGCGGGCGTCGCGTCTCTGCTCATTCTCGTCGCTCTCTTGGCCTGCTACGTACCGGCGCGCCACGCGACGAAGGTGGATCCGATGATCGCTCTTCGCGAGGTCTGAGGCGGACAACGGCACGGAGCATCTCGAACGCTCGCGGGAGCCCTGAGGAGTCGAACGCATGAAGAACACACGAACCTCGTCGTTTTCCGCGCTGATTCTGACCGGGACCGTGCTGCTCTGTGTTCGAAGCGCCACGGCCGCGAATGAACCGGCGGCGCCGATCTCGAAGCCGACCGCCCCGCGCGCCGTGGACGTCCGCGCACCCGACGGCACGATCCTGAAAGGGAGTTACTTTCCGGCGGCCGGGCCGGGCCCCGGCATGCTGCTGTTCCATCAGAGCAATCGCGCGCGAGAGTCGTGGGACGACGTGGCCAGGCGTCTGGCGGCGGCCGGGATCCATACGCTGACCATCGACATGCGTGGACATGGAGAGACCGGCGGCGCCTACGACAACTGGACCGACCCGAACCGGGATGAAGCCAAACGGAAGTGGGCGGCCGATATCGACGCCGCGTTTCAGTACCTGGCCTCCCAACCGGGCGTTCAGCGCGGCGTCATCGGGGCGGGCGGTGCCGGGCTGCTCGGCGTCGATAACTCTGTCGAGACGGCTCGCCAGCATCCGGCGGAGGTGAAGTCTCTGGCATTGCTGTCGGGAGAGACGTTTAGGCCCGGCCTCGAATTCCTGCGGCAGTCGCCGCAGCTGCCGATCCTGTTCGCGGTGGACGATCAGGACGAGTACCCTCCCACGCACGAAGCGGTGGAATTGCTCTACATCACCGCCTCCAACCCGGGTAGAAAATTCGTCCACTACTCTTCGACGCAGGACGCTCCCTGGGCATGGTACGAGCCGGTCGACGTCGGCAGAGTCCCCGCCGCCGGCCGTCACGGTACCGACATGTTCCAGACCCATCCGGAGCTGCCCGGCATCATCGTGGATTGGTTCGTGACCACGCTGATCCGGACGCCTGGTCATGCGCCGGCCGAGACCGTCGCCTCCGCGCCTGTCCTCAATCAGATCGCGATGCCGGGCGGAGCTGCTCCGGTGCGGCAGCAGCTGACGGAAGCGCGGCGCAAAGACCCTCAGGCGCAGCTCTTCCCGGAGGTGACCGCCAGCATCATCGGGTGGGACTACGGGCGGGCGCACGACACGAAGTCCGCGCTCGAGGTCGCGGAGCTCGTCGTCCTCGCCTATCCGAATTCCGCCGACGCGCACGAGAGCGTCGCCGAGGCGTACCTGGATGACGGGCAAAAGGATCTGGCGCGGCAACATGCCGAAAAGTCCCTGGCTTTGCTCGATTCTCGTGCTTTCCCCGCCTCGTCCTGGGCTGACACAGAACCCTACCGGGGCCATGTTCGCCGGGCAGCAGAGAGCGTAGTCAAGAAGATCTCGGAAGGCGCCGTGGCGGCCCGCACTCCCGACGCGCCATCGCTGCCCAGCACTGTGGCCTCCGCGATCGACCGGGAGATCAGCAATGCCGAGAAGGAAGTCTTCGAGGCTGCCGACGCGATGCCCGAGGATAAATTCGACTTCACGCCCGAGGCTCTGAAGATTTCGGGAAGCGATTTCAAGGGAGTGCGGACCTTTGCGATCCAGGTCAAGCACATCGCTGCTTCCAATTACTTCATCTGGTCGCCGTTGACGGGCGAGAAGCTGCCAGAGGGTTTGAAGGACGGGAACGGCCCCGAGAATCTGAAGCGCAAAGCCGAGATCCTCCAGTTTCTGAAAGACTCCTTTGCCCTCGGACACCGAGCCGCCGCGACGCTCACCGCAGAGAACATGCTGCAGACCGTGGGGAAGAGCCGGTCGCCCCGCCTGGGTCTGGCGACGTTCGGCGTCGCCCACGCGTTCGATCACTACGGGCAGATGGTCGAGTATCTCCGCATGAACGGAATCGTGCCTCCCGCCAGCCGCGGCCGGTCCGACTGACCTCTGGCCCCGGCCGCGGGTTCAATCGAAATGCGCGACTCCCGCGCATTTGGCGGCGGCCCCGCCCGACACTTCTAGGTGGATCGATCCGAGGCTTCCGGGGCGATCTCCCTAAAGGGCAATTCCCGAGGCCACCCGCCGGTCCATAGAATGGCGCCTCTCGACGGGTTGCTGCGCGTGGACTCGCCGCCAGATGCGCGATCGGGCGTTTTGGCCAAAGAAGACGGCCGCCGCCGCAGCTGCTTTTCGAACAGGAGGAGGTGTTCGATGCCAGACGATAAGCCCGGTGGATCGAGTTCCGCGCCCGGTTCGTGGGATGCCACCCAGTGGCACGAGGTGCAGAAAGGAGAAACCCTCTCCAAGATCGCGCAGCGCTATTACGGGGACGCGAGTCTCTACACGAAAATCTTCGAGGCCAACCGCGACACGATCAAGGATGCGAACCTGATCCGCGTCGGCCAAAAGATTCGGATTCCGTAGTCTCCGTCGAGCGTCCATCGGGGCGAATCGACGGGTGATCGCGGCAAACGGGAAGGAGAAACGATGCTCAAGAAACTATCGGTCACCCTCGTTTTACTGACCTGCATTCTGATCGGAGCCTGCGCTAGTCAAAAGGCGCCCGCCGAAGCGGCCCTCAAAGCCGCCGAAGATGCCGTGAATGCGGCCGCCTCCGACGCAACGAAGTACGTCCCGGATCAATGGAAGGCGGTCACCGACGCTCTCGCCGCCGCGAAGGAGAGCTTCAACAAGGGCGACTACAAGGCTGCTCTGGCCGGAGCGCAGGACGTGACCCAGAAGGTGAAGGACGCGGCGGCTGCGGCGGCTGCGAAAAAGGACCAGATCGTGAAGGCCTGGAACGACATGAGCGCCGGTGTTCCCGGAATGATCGAGGCGGTCAAGAGCCGAGTCGACATCCTTTCCTCTTCGAAGAAGCTCCCGGCAGGCCTGGACAAGGCGAAGCTCGAAAGCGCGAAGGCGTCTCTCGCCGCGGCGTCCCAGGCGTGGGGCGACGCGTCCGAAGCCTACAAGGCCGGAAACGTGTCGGACGCAGCAAGCAAGGCTGGCGTCGCGAAAGACAAGGCGGTCGAAGCCATGGGCACGCTGGGAATGTCGGTCCCGTCCGCGGCCGGAGCGCCGCCCGCAGGAAAGTGATTGTTCGGGGTGATGGCTTCGTGCTGTGAGTCGCGGTGTTCGGACGGTGTTTGGATTGCGCCGCGCGCCTCGCGGCGCCGAGGCGCCAGGTAAACAAGGAGGGTCGGCCATGGGTATTCTCGACAATCTCAAGGATCTCGCTCGACAAGCGGCGAGCGGCAACGCCTCGACCGCCGACGTCCACGATGCGTTCGATCAAGTCGCCAAATCGGTGCCTCAAGGCTCGCTCGCCGATGGGATCGCGCACGCATTCAACTCCGACAAGACGCCACCGTTCGAGCAGATGGTTTCGGGCCTCTTTGGTCAGTCGAGTCCCGAGCAGAAGGCGGGTCTACTCAACCAGCTCCTCGGGTCGCTGGGTCCGCAGGCGTCGCAGGCGCTCGCCGCGGCGGGCGGCGTCGGAGCGCTTCAGGGGCTTCTCTCGGGCAAGAACGTGACTCCCCAACAGGCTCAGCAGGTCCCGCCTCAGGCGATCGAAGCCGTGGCTCAGCAGGCGGCCAGGAAGGATCCTTCGATCGTCGACAGGGCTGCCGGTTTTTACGCCCAGCACCCCGATCTCGTCAAAGGAATCGGCGTTGCCGCACTCGGACTTTTGATGTCCCGAATTTCGGCTTCGAGGAGGTGAAGGATGGGGATCATTTCCTGGATCATCATCGGTCTCATCGCGGGCTGGCTCACGGGAAAGATCATGGGAGGCCCCGGCAAAGGCGCTCTCATGGACATCATCGTTGGCCTCATCGGCGCCCTCGTTGGCGGATTCCTCATGAAGCTCCTGGGCTTCTCCCCGGAAGGCGGTTACATCTACACGATTCTTGTGGCAACGTTGGGCGCGGTGATTCTGACGTGGCTATACCGGAGGATGACCGCGACCAGAACAGCCTGATTCGGCGGGGACGCTCGTCCGCATCTCGGGGCCGGGCATGCCTGGCCCCAGTTTCTTTGGTTCTCTTTCCGCGGCGCGAAGTCTCCGGTTCTTGGCTCCCGTTTGGAAAGCGAGCTCGGCCGACGTGTTACTCGCCGACCTCGTAGATCTCGTCCCGGATGCGCCACTGACCTTCTTCGCGCGAGAGGGCGACCTGGCCGTGGAGCGACATGTACGGGTTCTTTCCCCTGACCAGAAGCACCGCCTGGTCGCCGCGCTCGAAACCGCCGGTCACGCGAGGTTCGGTGAGTGAGAGGTGCTCTTTTTCCCACCGG
Source organism: Thermoanaerobaculia bacterium (assembly GCA_036518075.1). GTDB lineage: Bacteria > Acidobacteriota > Thermoanaerobaculia > UBA5066 > Gp7-AA6 > DATDNV01. The sequence goes on along the minus strand of DATDNV010000194.1, from coordinate 3,680 downwards.
TACTCGATGTGCCGGTCGAGTTTGCCTTCCGTCTCGCGCTGTTTCCAGCGGTCACGCTGCGAGGAGACGATCAAGCCGTAGATCGCTTTCTTGTCCCGGCTCTCGAGCGCCTTCTGGTAAGCGAGAAAGCTCTTGGCGATCTCGCCGCCTCCCGCCGGCAGAGGCTTTCCCCAGTCACGCGGCGGAACGGGAACGTCCAGTCGAATGTCGAAAGACCGTCTCTCGTCCCGGAATTGAAGGTTGCCCTGGAGGCGGCTCCCCTCGATCTTCACGGTCGACTTCACTGAGCTGTCGAAACAGTAGCCGCAGCCGTTGCCTTGACCGAAATAATAGGACAGGCCGTGGTAACGCCCGCCCGGTTGAAACTCGAAGTAGATGACCTGAGTTTCGTCGTCGGCGAAGCGTTCCGAGATCAGAGGTTGCGGATCGGAAAAGGCATCGAAGGCGTCGGCCTGGAATCGGTCGTTCGATACCGCGACGCGAAGGACCGGGCCTTCGTCGATCGATTCCGACTTCGCCTAGAATGTGTAGGCTCCGGCAAGCGAAACGTTTTTTTCGCCGCTGGCGAAGGTTCCCGATGCTGTCCCGTCCGCGGGAGCGTCTCCGCCCGCCGTGGCCAGCGCCGCGGCGAGGAAGAGGCCGGCGCACCAGAGATGCCGGGCGCCGGAACGCATGCAGAGTTTTTTCCCTGGCGCCGGAGGCTATGCGGCCGGGCAGGGCTCGAACGAGGACCAATCCACAGTCTGGAGAAACTCTTCGTCGGCCGGGAAAAGAGCTTGGAACGTGAAGGCGAAAGGCGCGGGCCCGTGCTCCTGCAGATGGGCGAGCCTTTTCTTCGCCTCGTCGACCGACGGGAGGTGGCCGGCGGGAACCCACCAGAGCGCGACGGCCGGGGCTCCGAGCTTCTCGAACCATTCCGCGCGCGCCCGGAGTGCCTCTGCGTGCGCGGTGCGATAGACGTACGCTCGCAAATCCTCGACCGACTCCCAAACCGACATGTTGACGAGAATCCGGTCATCGCCGAAGGGGCGGAGATACGTGGCGTTGCCCGCGGGCGTTTGCAAGCGCCAGACGAATCCTCGGCTGGCATCCGCGAGGGCATTGATCTCGTCGAGCCGGGCGACGAATCCGGCCATCACCGGGTCGTCGAGCGGGGCGCGCATCCGAGCGATGTTGACCTGTGCAAGGTGCAGGGTTGCCATCGAACCGGCTCCTCTCGCGATTTCTCCTTCCCGGCCATTGTACGTCGGGCGGGAGAGCGCCGACCGGAGTAGGATTTATGTCGGAATGGACATCGATAACGAAGAGCGCCGCTTCGCCCGGTGGAAGTGCGCCGACTGCCGGACGATCCGTTACGCCCCCATTCCACGGGACGGCCGGCTGAAGTGTCCGATTTGTTACGCCGTCGTCGCCTTTGACTCCCGCAAGCACGCTCGTCGGGATCCGGCCGACAGGGGAAAGCGGCCCGATCAGATCCCGCCCGCGGAAGCCTGAGCGGCTGCTCGTCTCCGCCGAATTCCGGGGCCTCCGCATGGCGCCCGTCCATCCGGTTGACATATCAGATTCGGCATAGTCTCGTCGTGCCCGTATGAGAGGCGGAATCCCCGAACGTTCCGCGGCGGCTCTCGCACGATGGCCGATCGCGCCTCTCGATGCCGCCTCCGTCACGGCGCTCGTCGCCGCAAAGCTCCTCCTGCATCTCGCGACCGCCAACCGATACGGCTACTTCCGAGACGAGCTCTACTTTCTCGATCTGGGAAGACATCTCGACTGGGGGTACGTGGACTGCGCGCCTCTGATCGCGGTGTACGCGCGGGCGGCGCTTCTGCTGGGTGGGTGGCTTCCGGTCCTGCGCTCGATCGCGGCGCTGGCGGGCGCGGCGCGCGTGGCGCTCACGATGCTTCTCGCGCGAGAGCTCGGCGCCGGCCGCTTCGGCCAGACGCTGGCGGGCTTGTGCGTCCTGTCCGCCCCGATCTACCTCGGGGTGGACAGCATTCTCACGATGAACGGCTTCGAGTCGCTTTATTGGATGGGATGCGTCTTTCTCCTGATCCGGATCGTACGCACGGGCGACTCGCGTTTGTGGATCGGGTTCGGAGTTCTCGCGGGACTCGGCGTCGAAAACAAGCACTCGACGCTTCTCTTCGGAGCGGCCGTCGCGCTCGGCCTGCTCCTGACCTCGCAGCGCCGCGAGCTCGAAAGGCCGTGGATCTGGATCGGCGCGTCAATCGCGGCTCTCCTCTTCCTTCCCAACGTCCTCTGGCAGGTGCGCCACGGATTTCCCACGCTCGAGGATCTCGAGAACGTCAAGCGGATGGGCAAGAACGTCGTGCTCTCTCCGGGGGAATTCCTCGGACAGCAAATTCTGCTCCTCCACCCGCTTCTCTTTCCTTTCTGGTTCGCCGGGCTCGTGTCGTTTCTGGCCGGACGAAACTCGAGGCTTCGCCTCCTCGGCTGGACCTATCTCGCGCTGATCGCGATCATGATCGCGCTCGAGGCGAAGAACTATTACCCGACCCCGATCTACCCGATGCTTTTCGCTTCGGGCGCCGTGGCCACGGAAGGGTGGCTCGAGCGCCGGCGCTTTTCCCGGGGCCGGATCTGGCCGAAGACGGCTCTTGCTGCCTGGGTTCTGATCGCCGGCGTTTTGGTCGCCCCGGCTGTCCTTCCGATCCTGCCGCCAGAGCGGCTGCTCGCCTATGAGGCGTGGCTCGGCGCGGCTCCTCCGAAGACCGAGGTCCATCACCGCGGGCCTCTGGAGCAGCGTCTGGGAGACCAATTCGGCTGGCCGGAGCTGGTCGAGGACGTCGCGCGGATCTACAGCTCGCTGCCGCCCGATCGGCGCGCGCGCACCGGCATCTTCGCGAGCAACTACGGGGAGGCCGGCGCGATCGATCTCTTCGGACCGGCTCTGGGACTGCCGCGCGCGATCTGTGCCCACCAGAATTACTATCTCTGGGGCCCTCCGGCGGAGGAGTTCGATGACCTCATCTGGCTGCAGTGGAGCCGCGAGTCGATCGAAGAGCATTGCCGCTCCGTGGAACAGGTGGGGGAGCATTCGCACCCCTGGGGCATGGCTGAGGAGAATCGGCCCATTTATCTCTGCCACGGCCTGCGGACCCCGCTCGCCCGTCAATGGGCGAGCCTGAAACACTGGAATTAGGTCCGGTCCGCAAGATAATCCGCCCAGTGACCAGCTGGGTGAGCGGAGGCGGATACCCTTATCGGTCCGGCACAGAGACCGGCCGCTTCACTCTGCGCCGGGTGCAATCCGCTTTGTCTTCCTGGCGCGCGTCGATGCGCGGCAAGGATGCGGTCGCCGCCGGCGTCTTCGTTTGGGTCGGGCTCGGCCTGGGCGGCTACCTGCACGCGCGCGCCCAGACTGCCGCTCATCTCGCGTTCGCGGAACGCGCGCAGAAGCTCAATGCGGCGATCACGGGCAGACTCACTCTTCCCACCGAGGATCTCGAGGCGCTCAAGAGTTTTTTCGAAGTCTCGGGCTCCCTGACGCGAGACCAGTTTCGCGTGCTTGCGGCTCCGATCTTGAAGCGCCGGAACACGATCTACGCCCTCGAGTGGCTTCCGGTCAGTCCCGACTCGGCTCGAGCGCGATACGAGGCGGAAGCGCGCGCCGCGGGTCTCACGGGATACCGCATCTGGGAGACGGGCAAGGACGGAAA
>DATDNV010000193.1:0-2728 GCA_036518075.1 Thermoanaerobaculia bacterium | reverse complement strand
CACGGTGACGTCGTCACCGACCGCCACCGTGCGCGCGGGCTCCGCGTTCAGAAGGCGCATCGCCGCCCGGTAGAACTCGGCAGAGGGTTTGCCGACGAGAGTGGCTTCGCGTCCGGCCGCGAGCTCGAGCGCGGCCACGAAGGGACCCTGGTCGAGGACGAGCCCGTCCGAAGCCTTGTAGAAGCGGTTGCGGGCGAGGGTGACGAACCCGGCGCCGCCGGTGAGGAGCCGGAAGGCGCGGTTGAGGGCGCGATAGGAGAAGTCTTCGCCCAGGTCTCCGACGACGACCGCGTCCGGCGATTCGTCGGCGTGCGCGATCCCCTCGAAATCCTCGAGGACCGCCGCCCGGACCATGAGGTGGCAGCGGCGCCACCCGCGCCGGAGGAGATATTCGCGCGCCGCTCTGGGCGCCGTGAGCAGGCGCTCCGGCGGCGAAGCGATTCCCATCGCTGTCAGCTCCTCGACCAGGCGCGAGCGGGGACGGCTCGTCGTGTTCGTGACGAACAGGCAGGAAATTCCTCTCGACGCGAGGGTGGCCAGAGCCTCGGCGGCGCCCGTCACAGGCCGGCTCGCCTCGTAGACCGTCCCCTCGAGATCGATCAGCGCCGCGGTGATGCCCGCGAGCGGGCGGCTCATGCGTCCAGGGTTCCCGACAGCGCCGAAGCGACCTCGACCTCCGGATCCGCGGGCCGAGCTTTGCGAGGAAAGCGAACGGTCGCGAAGATGTTTCCGAAGGCGAGGACGAGGAGGACGGCGAAGACCGGCAGAAGAGAGCGCTCGATCGCCTCGCGAAGAAGGCTCGGCGCGACCGCCGCCGCGTCGCCGGGAGCGGCGTGTCCCGCCAGCATCCGTCCCGCGCTCTCCGCCGCGCCTCCCAGGCGCCGCGCCAGGCCTGCCGAGAGAATTCCTCCGAGCGCTCCGACGCCGAGCGAGCCGCCGATCGTGCGAAAGAAGGGCACGAGGCTCGTCGCGACGCCCCGCTGCCGCTCGGCGACGACATACTGGATCGCTAGGACCTGAGCCATGGACATCGGTCCCAGCCCTGCGCCGACGATCCCGCATGCCGCGCTGATCCAGGGAACGGCCGCGTTAGCCATCGCAGCGGCGAAAAGACCGAACAAACCCAGCTCGATCAATACCGCTCCCCATAGGGCCGTCTGCCGGAAACCGAACCGGACGATCAGCCGTCCCGCGACCGCCGCGGAAGCCGCCCAGAAGAAGACGAGCGGGGTGATGACCGCGCCGGCCGCCCCGGCGGTGCCGCCCCGCGCTCCCTGAACGAACAGCGGCACGAACGTGTCGATCCCGAAGATCGTTGTTCCCATCAGCGCCCCGGACAAGTAGGGAGCGGCGGACTCCCAGCGGCGAAAGAGCGCCGGCGGAACCAGCGGATGATCTCGCCGCTTCTGAAGAACGACGAAGATGGCCAGCGAGACGGCGGCGGCGAGCACGAACAGCGCGCGAAACGCGACGCTCGCCTCGTGACTGGGATTGTGCAGCATCGCGAAGAGCAGTGCGGCCACGCCGATCGCCAGCGTGACCGCGCCGGCCACGTCCAGAGGGTCGGAAGGTCCCGAGCGCGACTCGATCATCTGCGTCTGCACGATCAACAGAGCGATCAGGCCGAGCGGCACGTTGATGAAGAAGATGGAACGCCAACCGAAGGAGATCGTCATCCAGGCGCCGATCAGGGGACCGACGAGGCTCGCCAGACCCCAGACGGAGCTGAAGAGACCCTGGACCTTCGCGCGCTCTTCGATCGAGTAGATGTCGCCGGCGACGGTAAGAGACACGGGAACGAGTCCCGCGGCGCCAAAGCCCTGAAGGGCGCGCGCGACGATGAGCTGCGGCATGGTGTGCGCCCGGGCGCAGGTGATCGCCCCGCCGAGGAAGACCAGGATCGCCGTGCTGAGGATTCTCCTTCTCCCATGGATGTCGGCGAGCCGTCCGTAGATCGGCATCATGACGGTCGAGGTCAGCAGATAGATCGCGAATACCCACGAGTAGAGAGGAAGTCCTCCGACGTCGCCGATGATGGTCGGCATGGCGGTCGAGACGACCGTCGATTCGAACGAGGCGAGCGCCGACACGAGAAGCAACGCGGCCGTGACGGCGCGGCGGCGCCTGGGATCGAATCGCGGGGTGGCGGCCGACATGGAAGCGAAGCAGTATAGCGGCGATGGCGCGCGAGAAATCAGGACGGGGATCGTGGAGACAGGATCGATTCCTCGTCAAACCCGCAGCGCCTTATTCGCTGACGCTCACGGCCGAACGATTCTCGCGCTTTCCGGAGATCGTCGATCGATTCGACGGGCTCTTCTATCGCCGGTTGATTCCGATGGGCAGGGGGTCGACGATCGTCTCGGTCGCTCAGATCGGGTCCCCGATCCGCAGAGCGCTCGAAGTTCAGATCGCGGCGCGCGGAGTCGAGCTCGAGGCGGCGAGACGCGAAGCCCGCCGGCTGGTCCGGCGAACGCTGGGCGTGACGCAGGATCTCCGAGGGTTCTATCGAGCGTTCCGAAACGACGCTCTGCTCGGGGAGCCGATTCGCCACTTTCGTGGACTGCGGATCGCGGGAACGGCGTCTTTGTGGGAGGCGCTCGTGACCGCCATCCTTTCGCAGCAGATCAACCTTCGCTTCGCCTACGACATCCGACGCGAGCTGGCGCTCGCCTTCGGCCGGAGAGTGACGTGGAAGGGCGAGACGTTCGTCGCATTCCCGCGTCCC
>DATDNV010000192.1:0-6757 GCA_036518075.1 Thermoanaerobaculia bacterium | reverse complement strand
GGGCCGATGCGCCACGTCGGCGAGGTTCGCCGGGTTGGCGGCATAGGTGAGCTTGTCGAGGTTCACGACCGAGACGCCGTCGCTCCGCGTCTCGAAGAGGTGGCGGATGAAGTTCGAGCCGATGAAGCCGCACCCGCCCGTGACGAGGACCTTCATACGATGCCGATCTCGGAGTTGTCGCCGATCAGGAACCGATGCACGCGCGGCCGCTCGGCGCCGGGATGGATGCGGACGTTCGTTCCGATCAGCGAATCGGCGATCCGGCCGGGGATTCGCTCCAACCGCGAGCCCTGGAGGACGATCGAGTTCTCGATCTCGCACCGCTCGATGAAGCAGTCCGGACCGATCGCCGTGTACGGCCCGACGAAGGCGTCCCGGATTTCCGCTCCGCTCCCGATGACGGCCGGGCCGCGGACGATCGAGTTCGACAGCTTCGCGCCCGGCTCGATGACCACCTTGCCTTCCACACGGCAGCCGGAGTCCACCCCGTCGAGCCCTCGCGGCGAGAACGTGTCGAGGATGATCCGGTTCGCCTCCAGCATGTCCTCGATCTTTCCGGTGTCCTTCCACCAGCCCGAGACGATGTGGGGATGCACGCTCTTGCCGTGATCGATCAGCCACTGAATGGCGTCGGTGATCTCGAGCTCCTGCCGGGCGCTCGGCCGGATCGACTGGACCGCCTCGAAAATGGTGTCGTCGAACATGTACACGCCGACGAGGGCGAGATCCGACCGAGGCTGCTTGGGCTTCTCGGTCAGCCGCGTGACCGTTCCATTCGAGAGCTCCGCGACGCCGAATTGCTCGGGATTGGGAACGCGCGCGAGCAGGATCTGAGAATTGCACCCGATCGAGCGGTAGCCCTCCACCAGGCTGGTGATCCCGTCGGCGATCAGGTTGTCTCCCAGGTACATGACGAACGGCTCGCCGCGCAGGTACTTCTCCGAGATGAGAACCGCGTGCGCGAGACCCTTGGGAGCCTCCTGCGCGATGTAGGTGAATCGGGCTCCGAATCGCGACCCATCGCCCAGCGCCGCTTCGATCTCCTCGCGGGTGTCGCCGACGACCACGCCGATGTCTCGAATCCCGGCGGCGACGATCGCCTCGACGCCGTAGAAGAGCACCGGCTTGTTGGCGACGGGTACCAGCTGTTTGGCGCGCGTGTAGGTGAGCGGGCGCAAACGAGTGCCTCGACCACCCGAGAGAATGAGACCTTTCATCTGGGAGAAATCATACACGCCGCGACAGAGCCGCAGGCTCTGGTCACTGTCCCAATAGACGATCGATCGACTGTCGCATGTCGAGCAGCGTGCCGATGTCCTTCAGGTTGAAGACGAGCCTGAGATCGCGCCGCGGGAACGGAGGAACCCGAAGCTCCCGGACCTCGAGAAAGATGGAGTAGCAGGAGCCCTTGTACGCGAGCAGCGAACGATCTTCCAGGATGAGATGTTGCTGCGCGTCGTAGTTGATCTGCGTATCGACCCGAAACGACTTGGAGATGTCGAGACCGGCTGTGAAACGCAGCTGGTCGGAGTTGGAGGAGGGAGAGCCCTCGGCCAGGATCGGGCGGCTCGAATACCAGGTCGCGGAGAGGAAATTCGCCTTCCAGAGGTAGGAGACCGCGAGCGAGTTGCTTGTGACCTGCGACGCGTTCGTGTCGTAGTCGACGCGCCCTTCGAGGTGGAAGGAAGGATCGGGCGCGAGGCGAAGCGCCGCTTCCAGTGGTCCCCGTTTCGTCACGAGCGGCTGCCCCACGGGATTGGCGATGCTCGTCTGCGGCAGCTCGAAGTTGTAGATCTCCGAAAACTCGAGCGACGCGATCTCGAGCGCGGATCCTTTCGTCGGATCCGCGGGCCGCGCGAGCAGCCGGTTGACGATCGCGTAGCGAATCTGGTTCTGGCCGAGCTGCAGATCGACCTCGTCGTACTGCGGAATCCGGAAGGGGTCGGTGACGTCGGAAACGTACTGATAGTCGATTCGCGGCTCGATGAGGTGCTTGAACTTGCCGTAAGGGCCGATCTCTCCGTCGTAGATCCGCGAGAACGACGGGCCGACGATGGAGACGGCCGCCTCGCCGTACTCGCGCGTGAAGGAAGAGCTGACGAAGCGGGTCTGCTGGTCGTCGGTGGAATCGGTATAGCCGGTCCACCGGCCTCCCACGGTCGTCGTGATCGAAAGCCATGGAAGCCGCTTCCAGGGAAGCGAGAAGGTCGGGTGCAGGTCGGCCCGGGCGTAGTCGCCGCGGGGAAGCCCCGGTCCGCGGTTCATGTACAGATAGGAGAGCGATCCCTCGGCGGCGAGGAAGAACGGACTATCGCCGATCCGGTCGGTCCGACGGAAGTACTCGAAGGACGGGAGCCGCTCCTGCAGGACGGTCGTCCCGAAGAACGTCTCGGTCCTCTCGAAACGAAGGTTCAACGAGTTGCTGCCGAAATTCTTGGAGAGGAAAGCGTTCGACGCGACCTGGCTCGCGGAGTTCAGCGTAAAGGACCGCTCGATGTCCTGAAGAAACTCGTCATCGGAGTAATCGTGGATCGACACGACGCCGCGGACTCCTCCCGGCAGATCGTCCGATACGTGGTCGAGCCGGATCTTCCAGCGGTTTTCCGTACGTTGCGTGAAGACGCCGGCGGCGCCGTCGGGCATCGTGCATGGTCCGCTGCCGCCCGAGGGTTCTTCGGCCAGCGGCACACACACTGTCGCCGCTTTGTCGTGGATCCAGTATCCGTCGAAGATTCCCGCCGACTCGGCGGACGGCGCCCAGCGAAACTGCTCGCCGATTCCATAGGAGCCGCCGGAAAACAGATCGACGTTCGTCGTCAGGTCCGTTGGGCGGCCGGTCACCCAGAAGTGCGCGAGGCCGAGGTAAGCGCCCCGGTCGCGCGAGTAGCCCACCGCCGGAATCAGCATTCCCGACGTGCGCTCTTCCTTCGTCGGCCAGACCAGACGGGGCATGTAGAGGAGTGGCACCTCGCCGATCCGAAAGGAGACGTTCTTGGCGTGGGCATAGTCGTCCACCGTGATGATCGCCTCGGTGAGATAGAACGACCAGTCCGGCCTGGGAACCTCGCACGATGTGAAGATCCCCTTCTCGATGCGGTAGGTGGCCTCCCCGATCTTTTCGATCGCCTCGCCAATGATGTGGTATGACGGCGGCAGGTCCGCGCTCGCGGTCTCGAGCCGCCCGGTCTTCGCTTTCAGCTTGAACATGCCGCGTTCGCCGGCCAGCCGCGTCGCCCCCTGGTCGATGACGACATGCCCCTCGAGCGTCGCCACATCGGTCGCAAACACGTAGTGCGCATGGTCCGCCTTGATGTGGATGTCTTGATACTCGACGACGACGTCGCCCGTCGCCTCCCAGTAGACGTCCTTCTCCCCCGACTGCTCTTTGGCCGAGAGATGGATCTCTCCTCCGGACTCGGGAACGCGAAACCGGATCTGGAAGTTGGGCTTCTCCTTGAAACGGCTCGCAAAGGGGTCCGATTGCCCGAAGGGGTCCTGTCCGAAGGCGAGAGAAGCGAGCGCGAGTCCCAGTGCGGGTATGAGAGGACGTAAGAGGTAGGACGTAGGTCGTAGGACTCTTCGGGGGTCCACCTACCACCTACGTCCTACGACCTCAGTCCTCGGGCATCCACCTACCACCTATGTCCTGCCACCCACGTCCTCCACTTCAGGCGTCCATGCTTCGAACGGGATCGGCGACCCGAAACGCCGCCTCCGTCTTCGCCCGTATCTCGTCGACCGTGACTCCGGGAGCGAGCTCGATCAACACGAGCTCTCCTTTGGAACGATCGACGTCGAAGACGCAGTGATCGGTGATGATGCGGTGAACGCACCGGCGGCCGGTCAGCGGCAGCGTGCAGCGCTTGAGGATCTTCGCGTCGCCCGAGCGCGCCGCGTGCTCCATCGTCACGACGAGCCGCCGCGCGCCGGCCACCAGATCCATGGCGCCGCCCATTCCTTTGACCATCTTGCCGGGGATCATGTAATTGGCGATCGAACCCTCCTGATCCACCTGCATCGCGCCCAGAATCGAAAGGTCGACGTGGCCTCCGCGGATCATCGCGAAGGAGTCCGCCGAAGAGAAATACGAAGCTCCCGGGCGGACCGTTACTGTCTCTTTTCCCGCGTTGATCAGGTCGGCGTCGATCTCGGCCTCGCTCGGGTAAGGGCCCACGCCGAGTATGCCGTTCTCCGACTGAAGAATGACCTCCATTCCGGCCGGGATGAAGTTGGCGACGAGCGTCGGCATGCCGATCCCGAGATTGACCGTGTATCCGTCGCGCAGTTCCTTGACGGCGCGCCGAACGATGCCCTCGCGATCGAGCATGGGTTACTTCGTCACCGTGCGGCGCTCGATCCGCTTTTCCCGCGGCGCGGCGACCACGCGATGAACGAAGACTCCGGGCGTGTGTACGTTTTCGGGATCCAACCCGCCCACCTCCACCAGCTCCTCGACCTCGGCGATGGTCACCTTGCCGGATGTCGCCGCCATCGGATTGTAATTTCGGGCGGCTTTCCGATAGACGAGGTTGCCCAGCCGGTCGCCCTTCCAGGCGGCGACCAGAGCGAAGTCGCCGACGATGCCGCGCTCGAGGACGTACTCCCGGCCGTCGATCTCGCGGGCCTCCTTGCCCTGGGCAACCAGAGTCCCTGCGCCCGTCGGCGTGTAGAAGGCAGGGATTCCCGCGCCTCCCGCGCGGATGCGCTCCGCGAGAGTTCCCTGAGGCGTGAGCTCGACCTCGAGCTCCCCGGAGAGAAACTGCCGTTCGAATTCCGCGTTCTCTCCGACGTAAGAAGAGACCATCTTGCGGATCTGGCGCGTTCGCAAGAGAAGGCCAAGGCCCCAGTCATCGACCCCGCAGTTGTTGGAAACGACGGTCAGGTTCTTCGTTCCCTTGCGGACGAGCGCGGCGATCAGGTTTTCCGGGATGCCGCACAAACCGAAACCCCCGACCACCAGGGTCGCGCCATCGTGGATGTCTCGCACCGCTTCGTCGGCCGAAGCCACCCTCTTGTCGATCATCGCCGACGATGATACCCGAGACATCTGAACCGGCCGCTGCGCGCCAGCCAAACTTTCTAAACCGGGAGCTTCGCTGCCTAAACCGGGAGCTGCGCCGCGCGGGCAACGACGAGGAACTCCACGACGTCGAGATCTTCGGAAGCGCCTGGCAGCGCCGCCAGCCGCGCGAGCTTTTGCTGTCCCGCGGGCGAGGCCGCAAAGCGCACGGGTTCGATCTTTTCGATCCGAAAACCCGAGGCCTCGAACAGGTCGATCAGCGTTCGACGCGTGAAGAAGCGAATGTGGGTTCCCGACAGGATTGAATAGGGAATGTAGTCGAAGCGCCCCTCCAGGAGATCCGACAGAACCGACCAGTGCCCGACGTGCGGGACCGTGGCGGCCACGAAGCCTCGTTCCGACAGCCAGGGACGAACGCGGGACAGGGCACCCGAAGGGTCGCTCAGGTGTTCCAGCACGTCTCCGAACAGAACCGCGTCGAACTCTCCCGGAAACTCTTGGCGCACCTGCTCCAGCGGGCGGTCGATGACGAGATCACAATGGGTACGCGCCTCCTCCGCCTCGGATCCGTTCGGCTCGATTCCCACGACGCGCCGGACGCCCGCATTCCGGAGCACCGCCGCCGTTGCGCCGCGCGCGCACCCGACGTCCAGAACCGCTCGAGAGCCCGCGGGGACCCTCGCTGCGAGATCAGTCCTCGGCTGTCGGCTCATGTCGCCGTACCGATGCAGGTAGGCTCCCGGATCGACGTGCACACGGCCGCCACGGCGTCCGACCTCCTCCGGAATGCGTTCCAGCTCGAGCCTGGAGTCCGCGCCGGCGACCGCCTGTCGGCGCACGACGCACACCGGAGATCGCGGCGCAATCACGGGGTACGTCGCGGGATCGCCCAGAGCGAGGGCGGCGGCGCCCTCCTCCAGAGTCGAAGGGGTATGGTACGGAAAGGGTGGCGCGCCTCTCGCCTCTTCGCACCAAGGCTCGTTGGTCACCGGGATCGCGGCGTCGCAGGAGCCGGAGGAAACATGGTCGAGCAGGCGGCGCGCGGCGCCCGGAACGAGGAAGGCCTCCGGGTCGGCCACGATCAGAACGAACGGGGCTTCTCCATGCATCTCGGCAAGAGTCGGAGCATGGTCCCAGATGGAGGTCCGAAGCTGAGCCGGCAGCGTTTGCGCGTATCTCTCGACGAGCCGCCTCGCCCACGGGGCTTCGGCGGGAAATCGCGAAACACCGCCGACGACGAGATCGAACCGGACAGCAGGTTCAGTCAAGTGCTTTTACCTGTGCTCATCAGAGCGAACAATTTCTCGAAGGATTTCTGCCGACCGGGGACCTAACTGTCAGCTCTCATGAGGTTGTCCTTGTGATCCGGGCCTTCGGGGTCCTGCCGCCGGACATCTCGCGCGGACTGGGCCGCAGGCGCTCGCCGCGCGAGAGGCGGCCGGAAATTTTCTAAACCAAAGCCGACCCCGCCCTTTGCGCCGTGAACGGCTAGAAAATCTGATTGGCCCGCGCTGCGGGCCGGTACAGACATCCCTCCGCACGCGCGCGAGATCTCTGTCCGCCGTCACCCCTGCGGCCCTCTCAACACGGCTTAGGGCTCCTTTTTTTGGAACAGCGACGGTACCGCCTCCCGAGGAGCCGTGAGTGAGGGAGCATTGAACAGTGAAGCCTTGAGCCCCGGTAAGACTGCGACCGAACGACAAGCGAGGGCCCGGTGGGCACCTCTCGCGGCACGGC
>DATDNV010000191.1:0-3360 GCA_036518075.1 Thermoanaerobaculia bacterium | reverse complement strand
GATCGCCGTGACGTAGATGCCGATGACTCCCGAGTGCGCCGGCGCGATCCTTGTGCCCGCGCCCGGCGACGCCGCCGCGCGATGCTGCAGCCAGGCGCCAACGCCAAAGGTCAGAAGAAGGATCCCGAAGAGCCCAGCGGTGTGCCACCGCGGCGCCAGCAGGCGCCGTCCGGCGTTTCGGACTTCAGGGGATTGAGTCGAAGACATGCGAGATTGCTCTCACATCATCTCAGCTCCTGCTGACTTTTCTTTCAGGTTCGAGACCGGTCGGCGCCGCCAAAAATAAGCGCAAATCCACGAGCCGCTTCGAGCGGTTCTCTTCGCTTACACTGATCGCACGGGTTTGGGAGGTGCGCGATGCCTTGTGACGGGAAGGTCCTGGACGATGTCGAGCTGTTCGAACATCTGAGGAAAGAGGACCGGAATCGCTTTGCCGAGGTCGTCGACTGCCGGAAGCTGTCGCCCGGTGCGACGCTCTTCAACGCCGGAGAGCCCGGAGAGTCCCTTTTCATCGTCAGATCCGGAGAGATCGAGCTCTTCATCAAGGACACAGCAGGGCAGAAGATCGTCCTGGCGATCGTGAGGACCGGAGAGGTCTTCGGCGAGCTTGCGCTCCTCGATCGCGGCGCGCGGACGGCCACGGCCGTCGCGCTGGTCGAAAGCGAGCTGCTAGAGCTCGATCGAGAAGATCTCCTCCTCCTTTTCAAGAAAACACCCGCCGCTGCCCTCCAGCTTCTGGCTTCCATGGGCCACATGACACGGAAGGCGGACGAGCTCCTGCGTACTCGCGTTTCGCGCAACGCGAACGTCGAGGCGGAGGAACAGCTTTCCGGGCTTCAGCGCGTGGCCGATTGGATCGCGGTCTTCAGCGGGAGCATGCCGTTCCTGATGATCAACGCGGTCTGGTTCATCATCTGGATCGCAATCAACATGCTGCCGTTAGGAATCAAGGCATTCGATCCGTATCCCTTCGGCCTGCTGACGATGATCGTCTCGCTCGAAGCGATCTTTCTCTCCTGCTTCGTCCTCATCAGCCAGAACCGGCAGGCCGAGAAAGATCACGTGAAGTCGGACATCGAGTACGAGGTGAACATCAAGGCGGAGCTCGAGGTCGCGCATCTCCACGAGAAGACCGACCGCATCTACTCCGAGATGCTCGACCACTTCGGACGGCTCGAGAAGTCGCTCGACAGCGGCCAGAGAAGCTCGGCCTAGCGAATCGGGCAGCGTCGCCGCGGCGCCGTCATCCCGGCTATATCAGATCTGATATATCTGCAGTTTCCAGCTCCAGGGTCCCATCATGTCATTCCGAGGAGTGAAGCGACGAGGAGACATCTGAACCGGCCCGCTGCGCGGGCCAATTGACTTTTCTGACCGGAGGCTTCTTCCACGGCGTCCTGGTAATCTCGTTCAGAAAATTTCCGGCCGCCTGGTCGCGGAGCGACCGCCGCGGCCTGTTCCCTCGCTGCGCTCGGGATGACAAGGCCTTGCCCCTCGTTACTCTCCATGAATTCACCTCATGCTCACCGTGAGAACTATGAGTTTGTGTCTCCGACGCGAAGCCGCTAGCGTGATTCCGGCAGCGTAACGCGGAGGGCAACATGAGCTTCGGGCGGGAGTGGCCCCAGGAGCTTCGCCTGGCTTTGCGGTCGATACGCAGGCGGCCCGGATTCGCGGCGACGGTCATCCTGACGATCGCCTTCGGGATCGCCGCCAATACCTCGATCTTCAGCGTCGTGCGCGGCGTGCTCCTTCGCCGGCTTCCTCTCCGGGACCCGGAGCGCCTCGTCGCGGTCTACTCGAGGGAGCCCGAGAGCGACCGGCAGCCCTTTTCGATCGCGGACTTCTTCGAGCTGCAGGAGGGCACCCGGCGATTCGAGGAGCTCGTGGCATGGTGCGGGGCCAGCGCGAATCTGACGGGAGTGGAGGAGCCGATCCCGCTTCGAGCTCAGTGGACCTCCCGCGGCTTCTTCCAGTTCCTCGGCGTCCGCGCTGCGCTCGGCCGCACACCGGCGCCCGACGAGGAGAAGCCAGGGGCTCCGAGAGTCGTCCTCCTCGGCGACGCGCTCTGGCGCTCGAGATTCGGCGCCGATCCGGGAGTCCTCGGCAAGACCCTCACCCTCAACGGCCAGCCGTTCACGGTCATCGGGGTTCTTCCTCGCGACTTCGTTTTTCTCGCTCAAGGCGCCGATCTGGCCGCGCCGATCGTTCTCGAAACCGATCCGCGGCGGGAGAAACGCGCCTCGGGCTTTCTCCGGGTGCTCGGGCGTCTGCGGCCCCAGACGAGCGCCGCGCAGGGGACGGCAGATCTCGATGCGATCGTGGCGCGATGGCGCGCGGCCTATCCCGACGCGGACGGAAACAAGCAGGGAGTGAATCTCGTGCCGCTCGCGGAGCTCGTCGTCGGAAGCTATCGGCGGATGCTCCTGATCCTCCAGGCCGCGATCGCGCTCGTTCTCGCGATCGCGTGCGTCAATCTCGCCAATCTGCTCCTCGCCCGTGTGGCCGCCCGCCGGCCGGAATTTGCGCTGCGGTCGGCGCTCGGCGCGCGCCGCGGCGATCTGCTGCGGCAGGTCCTTGCCGAGTCGCTGGTGCTCGCGGTTCTGGGCGGCCTTCTCGGCCTCGGTCTCGCGTTCGCTGGAGTGCGTCTCCTGATCGCTGTTGCCCCCGCCCAGCTTCCTCGGACTTCGGAGATCGGGATCGATGGCACGGTGCTCCTCTTCAATCTCGCGCTCTCGATCGCGGCGGGTCTCTCGCTCGGCCTGGTTCCGGCGCTTCAGGGAAGCCGGGCTCCCTCGGAAGGGCTGAGAGGGGGAGGCCGCGGCCAGACGGACGGCCGAGGCAGCGCCCGCACGCGCGCGGTGCTGGTCGCGACCGAGGTGGGTCTCTCGCTCCTTCTGCTCGTCGCCGCGGGACTTCTCATTCGAACGCTTCATCGACTGCAGGCGACCGATCCCGGTTTCGACGCGCGCAAGCTTCTTGCGGTGCAGCTCTCGCTGCCGAAGAGCCGCTACGGGACTCCGGAAGCGATCACCGCGTTCTCTCAACGAGTCACGGAGCGTTTCGCATCGGCGCCGGGCGTCGCCGGCGCTGCGACCGCATCGATCAATCCGTTCACCCAATGGAAGGCCAGCATCTCCTTCACGATCGTGGGTCAGCCGCCGCTCGACCCCAAGGAGACGCCGTCGGCGAACTACCGCGCCGTCGGAGCCGGATATCTCAAAACCCTGAAGGTTCCTGTGCTCGAGGGCCGCGAGATCGGTTCCGAAGATCGCGCGGAGACATTGCCCGTGGCGCTGGTCAGCCAGACGCTCGTCCGGCGGCATTTCTCCAACGGCAGTGCCCTGAACGCGAGGCTGC
>DATDNV010000190.1:0-3897 GCA_036518075.1 Thermoanaerobaculia bacterium | reverse complement strand
ATGCGGAGGCACTGCTCGACGCGATCAGCTCGGCGGTCGGCAAGAAGCAATAATCGATCGCTTCCAAATGAGGGTCAGGCCTGACCGGGATCGGAACTCGTTTTCAGACAATCGCAGTCATCGCGACCGGACGGCCTGATTGCACCAAAGTTCATTGTCCCAAAGTCTAAGTTCTCTCTTTCCCGGGGGTTGTTAGCGTCATTGATGTAATCCCATCAGGCCGCTCGAGCAGTTGACGGAGTTCAATGCCACGGGAACAAGGGGGAGGGTTATGAACTCACAACCTTGGATCGCGCGGCTCGGCGCGGTGGTGGCCGCGGCTCTGCTTTCGTTGGCGACGCAAAGACCCGCTCTCGCAAGCGACTCGCCGTCGAATGAGGATCTGTCGATCGAGGCGGCGGCCGGGGTCGACGCCGCGGCTCCCGAGGCGGAAACGGCGCCTCCCAAGGCTCACCTGGACATCTACGGCTTCGCGATGCTCGACACGGGCTACGACTTCAAGCAGGTCGATCCGAACTGGTTCGACGTAGTGCGGCCGACCAAGCTTCCGTCCCTCCCCAATGAGTTCGGCGACAACGGGAACTGGTACGCCGGCGTTCGGCAGAGCCGCCTCGGCTTCAAGGGATACATGCCGACGAGCCTGGGCGAGGTCAAAACGATTTTCGAGTTCGAGCTCTTCGGGACGGGCGTCGATGCGGGGCAGACGACCTTCCGGCTGCGCCACGCCTGGGGCGAGTTGGGCCAGTTTGGGGCGGGGCAGACTTGGAGCCCCTTCATGGATCCGGATGTCTTCCCCAACTCGCTCGAGTACTGGGGACCCAGCGGAATGGTGTTCTTCCGCAATGTCCAGGTGAAGTGGATGCCAATGCGGGGCGAGAACGAGCTTTTCTTCGCCCTGGAGCGGCCGGGCGCCAGCGCTGACCAGGGCAACTACGCGGATCGCATCCAGGAGCAGGGCGTCAAACCCCATTTCCCCGCCCCCGACTTCTCGCTTCACTACAAGAGAAGCGGCGACTGGGGCCACGTCCAACTCGCCGGGATCGTTCGCTACATCTCCTGGACCGACGCGGTGCCGGACCAGGTGGATCTCTCCGGTCATGCGACCGGCTGGGGGATCAACGCGAGCACCAACATCAAAACCCCCATGAACGGGACGATCCGAGCCTCGGTCGTCTACGGCGAAGGCGTCGAGAACTACATGAATGATGCTCCGGCAGACATCGGCGTGGAGACCAATCCCACCAATCCCAACCGGCCGTTTCTGGGCAAGCCGCTTCCCGTGCTCGGCATCGTCGGGTTTTATGACTTCAACTGGAACGAACGCTTCTCGAGCTGCATCGGTTACTCGTACATCGACATCAAAAACAAGGACGGCGCAGCCGGCAGCGCATTCAAGACCGGCCAGTATGCGCTGGCCAACCTTCTTTACTACCCGATCAAGAATGTAATGGCGGGCCTCGAGTTCCAGTGGGGCCGCCGGGAAAACTTCAGCGACGGCTTCAAAGTCGATGACTACCGCATTCAGTTCTCCGCCAGGTACAACTTTTCGTTCAGCGTGGGAGGTGCGAAGTGAGCACTGTTTCCAAACCCAAGACTCGAATCGAGCACGATCTATTGGGCGATCTGGCGGTCCCCGCCGACGCCTACTACGGCGTCCAGACCGCGCGGGCGCTGGAGAATTTTCACATCTCGGGCGTCGAGCTGCGTCTTTACCCGAATCTCATCAAGGCGTTCGCCATGGTCAAGCTCGCCGCGGCGCGAGCTAACTACGACTGCAAGCAATTCTCCAAGGAGATCCTCACCGGGATCGAGAAGGCCTGCAAGGAAATCATCGATGGAAAGCTGCACGACGAGTTCCGCCTCGACGTCATTCAGGGCGGCGCGGGTACTTCGACCAATATGAATGCAAACGAGGTGATCGCCAATCGGGCGCTCGAGCTGATGGGCCACAAGAAGGGCGAGTACAAGTACTGCGACCCTCACGATCACGTCAACGGCTCTCAGTCCACCAACGACGCGTATCCGTCCTCCCTGCATGTCGGAATGGCGCTGGGAAACATTGAGCTCGTTGCCGAGGTCAAGAAGCTCATCGCCGCCTTCCGCAAGAAGGGGAAGGAGTTCTCGCAAATCCTGAAGATGGGCCGCACCCAGCTCCAGGACGCCGTCCCGATGACTCTCGGCCAAGAGTTCGAGGCGTTCGCAGCGACACTCGCCGGCGAGGTGGATGCGCTCGAGCGCATTCAGCGCGTTCTCTGCGAGGTCAACATGGGGGCGACCGCCATCGGCACGGGCTTGAACGCGCCGGCTGGCTATTCGGAGAAGTGCGCAAAGCACCTGGCCGAGATCACGGGGTTTCCAATTCACCTTGCCGAGAACCTGATCGAGGCGACGCAGGACACGCAGGCGTTCGTTCTGTACTCCTCCTGCATGAAGAGCCTGGCGATCAAACTGTCGAAGGTCTGCAACGACCTTCGGTTTCTCTCCTCCGGACCGCGGTGCGGTCTTCGGGAGATCAATCTCCCTGCCAAGCAGCCGGGCTCCTCGATCATGCCGGGCAAGGTCAATCCGGTCATCCCCGAGGTCGTCAGCATGGTCTGCTTCCGTGTCATTGGCAGCGACCTGACCGTGACGATGTCCGCCGAGGCGGGCCAGCTCCAGTTGAACGCTTTCGAGCCGGTCATCGCCGCCTGCGTCTTCGAAGCTCAGACCATGTTCATCAACGCGGCGCGCACGCTTCGGGTGCACTGTGTGGACGGCATCACGGCGAACAAGGATGTCCTCAAGCACTACGTCGAGTACTCGATCGGCACGGTCACGGCCTTGAACCCCGTCATCGGCTATGACCGGTCGACCGAGCTGGCCGCGGAGGCGATGAAGACGGGCAAGGGCATTCTCGAGCTCGTCCGCGAAAAGAAGGTTCTCACCGAGGCACAGATCGCGAAGGTCTTGAATCCGGCCGCGATGACCGGCCAAGCGCCTCAGGCATGACTCGGCAAGCTCCGATTCGCGCGGCGCTCGCTGCTTCGGCGCTGGCGGGGCTCGTCTCCGTGGCGCCGGGGCAGCCGGCGGAAGAAGGCTGGCGTCCTTTTACGGCGACGTGGACTCTTTCGGGACAGAGAGACGTGCTCGCGACCGAAGGGCTGCGTCCCGCCTCGATCCTTCATCTCTCCGGACCCTTGACCGTCACCAGCCGGGAGGGGCCTGGCCGCGGATTTCTCGGCGAGGTCATCGGCTTCGACGACGGCGGGACTCTACTTGTCGGCCGGGCTGTGTTCGAGGATGAGCGTGGCGACAAGGTCTTTTGCACGGTCAAGGCTCAACCCATTGGAAGCGGACGGCGCGTCAATGCCGTGATCACCGGCGGCACCGGACGCTTTGCGGGCCTCGAGGGCGACTTTTCGTTTGTCTGGCAGTACGTGGTCGAGCAGGAGAGCGACCAGGTCAGCCTGCGCACCGCGGACGTCGAAGGACGCACGCGTCTGCGCAGCGGAACGCCAAGATGACCCCGCAGACGAGGACAAGACTCATGCGAGTGGGCGTCTTCGCTCTTGGCGCCGTGATCTGGTTCTGGCCCGTGCCCGAAGGGCTCACTCCTCCCGCCTGGCATCTCTTCGCCATCTTCGCCGCGACGATCGCCTCGGTCATCGTGGGCGCGTTTCCGATTCTCACGGCGTCCGTCCTCGCCGTCGGGATCGCGGTTCTCTCCGGCGTTCTGACTCCCGAAAAGGCATACGCCGGATTCGCCAATGGGACGATTCTCCTCATCGTCGTGGCTTTCCTGGTGGCCCGAGCCATCGTCAAGTGCGGGCTCGGAGCTCGCCTCGGACATCTCGTCGTGCGGCTCTTCGGGCGCTCGACCCTGGGCCTGGGCTACAGCATCTTCTTCTTCGACGCCGT
>DATDNV010000189.1:0-3052 GCA_036518075.1 Thermoanaerobaculia bacterium | reverse complement strand
CGGTCCTCGGCAGCGGATCCGACTACACCGTCTTTTTCAACCGGCTGGGGATCCCTTCGACCGATCTCGTGTTCGACGGACCCTACGGCGTCTATCACTCGATCTACGACGACTACCGATGGATGGCGACGCAGGGCGACCCGGGCTTTCTCTACCATGCCGCGATGGCTCGCTACGCCGGCGTGATCGCGCTGCGGCTGGCCAACGCGGACCTCTATCCCTTCGGGGCCGCGGACTACGGCCGGGAGATCGCCCGCTACGCGGACGAGCTGGCGAAATCGGGAAAGGCGGCCGGGCTCGAGGAGGATCTCGGGAGGCTCCGTTCGCAGGCCCTCGCGTGGAGCCGGGAGGCGCAAGCGACGCAGGACGCGCTCGCCGCCCGCCTTTCCCGCAACGAGCTTCGGGGTCCCGCCGCGGCGAAGGCCAACGACTGGCTGCTCTCGCTGGAGCGAAGCCTTCTGGACACCGAGGGGCTGCCCGGACGGTTCTGGTTTCGCCACCTGATCTATGCCCCGCTTCCCTCCTACCTGGCGGAGACCTTGCCGGCCATTCGGGAGGCCGCGGCCGCGGGCAGGACCGACTTCGGAAAGGCTCAGGTGAAGAGGCTCGAGGAGAAGCTCGCGGCCGCGGCCAGCGCAGCGCGCGCGGCCCGCGGGCAGTAGAGCCTTATATCAGATCTGATATAGGGCGAGGACGACGGCCGGCCGTTCAACCCGCTCGAAGCTCCTCCCCTGCGCCGCCGGTCTCGCATCGTGACAAAGCCTCACTGTGAGCTCCGGCCCGGAGGCGTGCCCCCGCTGGGACCCTCGAAGTCGCGTTAGTCCGCACCAGCCGTGGGCAGGCGATCGCCACCGCTCTCGTTTGCGGCGATTTCGCGAGCGGCGGGTCTGGACAGTTTCTCTCTTGTGAAACGAGGCCCGCCGCGTGGTCCCGAGGGGAACGCCGCAGGGCCGGAGCGGCTAAGAGAGTGGAACCAACATCGTGAGAATTGACCCTAGCGGCGCAGCGACCCGGAATCCGACGCGACCGCCGCGCCCGGGCTGCCGGAAGGGCCGGCCTGGGCCGCCGGAGTCCACCAGGAAAGGATTCGCTTCACGTACCCGATCGTCTCGCGGTACGGAGGAACGCCGCCATAGGAGTCCACAGCGTTCTCTCCGGCGTTGTAAGCGGCCAGAACCAGCTCCGGCCGGTTCCCGAACCGATCCGCCAGCTCGCGCAGGTATTTCACCCCTCCGCGGACGTTCCACTTCGGGTCCAGCGGATACGCGATCGAGAGTCGCCGCGCCGTCGCGGGCATGAGCTGCATCAGGCCGCGGGCGCCCTTGCGCGAAATCGCGCGCGGCTCGTAGTTGGACTCGGCTCGGATGAGCGCAGAGACCAGCGAGGCGTCAACGTTCTGAAGCTTGGCCTCGGCCTCGATCAGGGAATCGTAGGGCGTGTGAAACAGCGGTTTTCGATCCGGCTTGTACGAGAGATCGTAGATGACGTCGGAGGGAGTCGCGCGCGGCAGATCCGGATCCGGGGACGCGACCTCGTCGTCGACGATGCGCTCGACCCGGTCGATGTCGACGACGTAACTGCCGCCCCCGGGCAACGCGATCTCCACTTCGTCGTCCGAGACCTTGTAGCTGGCGGCCTTGACGACGCGGCCATCGGAGAAGATCACCAGTTCGGCGCGGGCCGCCGACGCCACACCGGCAATCGCCAGAAAAGCCAGAACGAGGCGTGTCGGTGAGTTCACGGTTTCGGGAAACCTGCTCGAGGCTCGAAGCATTCCTCCAGCCTCGAGATCAGCGCCGGTGCTGCTTGCCGCCGTTGTTCTTGCTGCCCTTGGGCTTTTCTTCGCGCCCCTTCGCCTGATCCGGCTGGTTCTGCGCCGGAGCCGGTGCGAAGAACGGCTGCGGCGGAGGAGCCACTGCTTCCGCGTGTCGCGCCTGCGGGCGCGGGCCGAGGCTCTCGGCCACGACGCGCGGGGCGGGCATGTCTCCCGGGGCGACCTCATCGTCTACGATTCGCTCGACCCGGGCCCGGTCGATGCTGAAGCTGCCCCCTCCCGGGAGTCGGACTTCGAGCGAATCCCCGGCAACGCGAGTCGAGGCCGCCTTGACGACGCGCCCGTCCTCGAGGACGACGAGCTCGGCCCGAGCGATGGCGGGCGAAAACGCGAGGAGCACGGCGGCGGCGAGGACGAACCGGCCGGCCGCGGCGAGGCGCGAGTCTTTCACGGCACCATTGTACCGGTCAGCGGGCTGCTTTTCCACGGCGTCTCGCCGCGCGGGGATGGAACTCGTCATAGACGCGACGCAGCCGGGACCGCGACACCTGTGTGTAGATCTGGGTGGTCGCGATGTCCGCGTGGCCGAGCATCATCTGGAGCGCCCGCAGATCCGCCCCGTGCTCGAGCAGATGCGTGGCGAAGGAATGCCGAAGCCGGTGCGGCGTCAGCCGTGTGCGAATTCCGGCGGCCCGGCCGTACTTCTCGATCAACTGCCAGAACCGCTGCCGCGTCATCGCGGTTCCCCGCGCCGAAAGGAAGAGGTGCGGCGACCGATGGCGATCGATCTCTCCCCGAGCGCGCGACAGGTAGCGCCGCATCCACTCGGCCGCTTTCTTGCCGAATGGCACGAGCCGCTCCCGCCCGCCTTTGCCGGTCACTCTCAGGATCCCCGCCTCCAGATCGACCCGGTCCCGGGGCAGACCCACGATCTCCGAAACGCGCAGCCCCGACGCGTAGAGCAGCTCGAGCATCGCGCGATCGCGCAACCCGAGCGGATCCTCGACGTCCGGCGCCGAGAGCAGCGCCTCGACTTCCCCCTCCGTCAACGTCCTCGGCAGCGCGAGGCCGATCTTGGGGTTCTCCAGATCCGCCGTCGGATCGCTCGTAAACCCGAGAT
Source organism: Thermoanaerobaculia bacterium (assembly GCA_036518075.1). GTDB lineage: Bacteria > Acidobacteriota > Thermoanaerobaculia > UBA5066 > Gp7-AA6 > DATDNV01. The sequence goes on along the minus strand of DATDNV010000189.1, from coordinate 158 downwards.
GGGCTCCGGCAAAGGCGTAGAAGCCCCGCACCGCCGAGAGAGCGCGAGCGGCCGACCGGGAGGAGAGGCCCCGGGACCGGAGATTCCGCAGGTAGCGGCCGAGATCGGCCCGGGCCGCCTTCTCGACCGCCACGCCCGACTCCTCGAGCCATCGGCCG
>DATDNV010000188.1:0-15860 GCA_036518075.1 Thermoanaerobaculia bacterium | reverse complement strand
TGGGATGCAGCCCAAAGAAGCCGCCAATCCGAGCGCCGCCAGTGCGCTGGCCCAGAACGAAAGACCGTGGGAGGCGCGGCTGCGCAGCCCCAGAATGACTCCGGCCGCGGCTCCTCCAATTCCGCAGAACCAGGCGCCGTTGTGGAACATCGAAGCGCATAGCTCCGGATTCCACGCGCGAATCGCGGTCGGAAGCAGGCACGGCAGCACTCCGGCAAGCGCGCCGGCGCGGGCGCCGCGGTCGAAGTCTCTTCCGACGATCCTCGCCGCCAGCAGAACGAGGCCGAACCCGAGCAGACAGGCGGCCGCGACGGGGGTCCGATTGCAGACTAGGAACGCCGGCGTCAGGAGAGCGGTTACGGCCGCGCTTCGCCACAAAGCACCCTCGAATCGCCCGCGTTCGTAGGCGATCCGCGCGGCCCGTCTCAAGCGGGGGTCTGCCATCTCAAAGGTTGCTGCCATGGTCCGTCCTCCAGCGTGTGCGCAATCGATCGAGCGCCCGCTCGACCCGCTTGCGGAACGTCGCCGCGGGAAGCCCCGGCGGCTCCTCCCGCGCATAGGCGATCAGAGTGGCGGCGTCTCGCGGAGACAACTCCGCCAGCGCCCGCTCCAGGGCCGCTCCGGTGTCGCGGGCGATGGCGGCCTCCTCCGGAGACGGCGCCGTGTCGGGCCGCTCGGGCTCGCTTTCGGAAGGCTCCTCGCGCCGCCGCCGCGACCGCGTCCGGTGCGTCCGAATCTGCCACGAGGCGATGCCGAGGACCCATGAGAGCGCGTCTCGCCGCGGATCGAACTCGCTGGCGCGCGAGAACAGCCGCAACAGAGCCTCCTGAGCCGCGTCGTCCGCCTCGGACGCGGGAAGACAACGGCGCGCGAAACCGCGGACGAGCGGCCAGAGCCGCCGAAAGAGCGGGTCAAACGCCGCCCGGTCGCCCTCCGCGAGCGCTGTCAGCTCCTCCTGCAGAACGGCGCGCTCGCCCGCGTTCACACTCGCGCGCGCGCCGCTACTTGGGACAGGATTTGGCGCAGCAGCAGCACCCGCCTGCGTCCGACGACGAATGTGTCTTGTCGCTGTGATTGCCTTCACCCCAGGCGACACCAACCGAGAGGGCCAACACCGCTAACAACGCCATCACCCACTTGCGCATGCCCAACCTCCATCTCCGGGGGCGGCGATTCGCCGTCCCCGTTAGGGAATAGGCATCAAGGGGGCACGGCGTGACAGGATTGCGTAGCCTCCGTCTTCACCCACGGTCGACCGGCTGCTATCCCTTTTCAGGCCGGGCTTTTTCCCTCGCGATCCAGTCGTCGATGCGCGCCTCGAGCACATCGAGCGGGAGCGCTCCCGCGTCGAGCACCTGGTCATGGAAGGCCCGCACGTCGTACCGTGAGCCGAGCTCCTTCTGGGCCCGGGCGCGAAGCTCCAGGATCTTCAGCTGTCCGATCATGTAGGCGAGCGCCTGCCCGGGATCTGAGATGTAGCGGTCCGTCTCCGACTGGACCTCGACCTCGTCGATGGCCGAGTGCGCGTGAAAAAAGTCGACGACCTGCTGCCGCGTCCACTTCTTCGAGTGGAGCCCCGTGTCGACCACGAGCCGGATGGCTCGAAGCATTTCGTCCTGCAACCGCCCGAAGTCGCTGTAGGGATCCTGATAGAAGCCGATCTCCTTTCCGAGCCGCTCCGAATAGAGCGCCCATCCCTCCACGAACGCCGTGTAGAAGGACTGCTGCCGCACGGGAGGAAGCCCCTCGAGCTCCTGGGCGATCGAAATCTGGAGGTGGTGCCCGGGAACTCCTTCGTGGTACGCAGTCGATTCGACCGAGATCGTCTTGCGCGACTCGGGGTCGGCGGTGTTGACCATCACGTGGCCCGGCCGCGATCCGTCCGGCGTTCCCTGGTTGTATTGAGCGCCGGAAGCCTCCTTCTCGCGAAACGATTCGACCGGCATCACCACCACGTCCGCTTTGGGCAGGCGCCCCAAGAGCTTGGGAAGCTGCGGCTTCATCTGGTCGATGTACTTCCGGTAGAGAGCGAGGATCTCTTCGCGAGAATGGAAGTGGCGCTGGGAATCCTTCTCGATCGAAACGTGAAGCGCCTTCCAGTCCGCGAACCCCAGCTTCGTGGCGACCGTGTTCATCTCCTTCTCGATCCGCGCGACCTGCTCGAGCCCGATCCGGTGAATCTCTTCCGGCGTCTTGTCCGTGGTCGTCTGGCGCTGGACGACCGTCGCATACCGCGCGACGCCGTCCGGAAGAGACCACAGGCCCGGCTCCGTCCGTCCGCGCGGCGCGTATTCGTCGCGAACGAACTGAGCAAACCGCGCATAGCTCGGATCGACCGCGTCGCGGATGGCAGCGAGGATCGCGGCCCGCAGCCGCTCCCGATCCTGCGGAGAGATCGACGGACCCATCTGCGTCAGGGGAACCGCGAAGGCCGAGTCCTCCGGTTTTTGCGAGGCGATGCTGTTCGCCTGGTCCGCGACCTTCGACAGCAGAAACTTGGGCGGCATGAGACCGTCGGCCATTCCGCGCCGCATCCGATCGGTTATGTCTTCCATCTGCTTGGGGAGCGCCTTCAACCGAGCGGTGTAATCGTCATAGTCCTTGACCGTGGTAAACGGGAGGAGACTCACCAGCTGAGGGGCGTTCAGATGCAGCCCGTTGATCTGGGTCACCGGCATTTCCCAGTTCTTCCAGTGCGCGTCCTCGATCGACTCCCGGTAGCCGCGAATGAGAAGCGTCCGCGTCAGCGCTTCCTGCTCGGGGAAGCCGGTCGGATCGACCGCCTCGAATTTCTTCAGAAAGGTCTTGTCCATCTCCTGATCCCGCAGGATCTCGGCCACCGACATGTCGGACGATTTGTCGTTCCAACGCTTGTCGCCGAGGATCGACGCGAACTCGGGGCTGTGAGAGAGCGTGTATTCCCACTGCTCTTTCAGGAGCTTCTGGAAGGACGCTCGGCGAGCGTCCAAATCTTCGGACGGAGAAACGGCGGCAGGCACAGCCCCCAGAAGAACCAAGAGAATCAAGAGCATGATTCCTCCCTCCGCTTCCCTTACGCAGGCGGGAAGATCGGGTTCTGCAGAGGGACGGCAGTGTTCCGGTTTCGGTCGAATGGCACGAATCGCGTGCCCAGGTTCCTGTTGGAGCTGACGGCCGCAGGCTGCCTCAGCGCCCGGCGGCCGTTTGGGTCCAGGAGGGGACGGTCGGCTCGACCCGCCAGACCGGGCCGCCGAAATAGAGAGGGCCCTCCGATCGGAGAAACGCCGGAACGTCCCCCGCGAGGAGCCAGACGTGGGTGTCCACCGGTTTTTTCCCAACGAGCGGGGCGACAAGACCGGCAACACCGCCGATCTCGACTTTGACGACGAGTCGGCTCGCTTTCTGCGAAGCGCTTCCCACGAAGAATGGATCCGTGCCGTCCGCGCCGATCGCCATTTTCACCAGGCGAGGCTTCGGTGACGCGGCGACGAACGAGACCGTAGCGGAAGAGCTCGCGCCGAGATTTCTCACGAGCGTGAGCAGGAGCCCGTTGGCGAGGTCGGCGGGAAGCTCCATCTTCTCGTCGTCGACCTGGTCCTTGCCGTCCTTGTCCCGGTACCGAACGACGACCCGGCCGCTGGCGGCATCGATCGAGACCTCCATGGGAACGGGAAAGCGCGGTCCCTTCTGTACGAGATGGTCACTGACGAGTCGAAAATGACCCTCCTGGGAGAAGACGACTATTTCGTCGAGAAGCGAGCCGTCACGAAAATGAAAGATCGTTCGGGACGTCACACGATCGCCTTGAGTCAACTGAACCAGGTCGCCGTCCGCGAGCGTCTCACCCGCGAGCGTCTTGAGCGCAAGAAATCCGTGCAGAGCCCCTTCGGGATGACGCACGGTGACCGGCTCCGCGAGCGCGATTCCGGTCCATGCCGCGGCGATCAGACACGGGGTTACCCATCTATGGGAACGAACCAATCGTCGCCCCCTCCCCGGATGCTTCACAGCAATGCTCATGCCCCTGCGGGAATGGGAAGTTAGGAATACCTAAGAACATCTGGTGCCGAGGACGAGCCGCGACATCCGAAGGCCCAACGAGCAGGCGATCGAAGAGATCTCCGATGTCGACTGGCACCGGCCTTGCTTTTCCCCGTCCGCGAGATGCCCGCAAGGGCATCGCGATGGAGGGAGTCGTGAAAGAGCTTCGATTCGCCTGGTATGCCTCTGCGCTCGTCCTGGCGCTGGGACTGCTCGCCTGCGAGGACAGCAAGACGACGACCGCCCCGGGCGCGCTCGCAAGCATCACCTTCAACGCGCCCGACTCGGTGGCGTCCGGTCAGGGCTTCACGGTGGACGTCAGCGCATTGAACGTCGGCATCAACAACATTCACAGTGCGAGGGTGGACATCACTCTGCCCGCCCCACTGACCGTCATCTCGGTCGAACCCTCGCCGGGGACTTCGGCGACGTTCTCGAACGGCTCCGGATCGAGTGTGGGCTGGACGGTCGGGTCGCTCGACTCGAACTCCCAGGCGAGGGTTCACATCAACGCGATGGGAGTCCTTCCGGCGGGAATGGCATCCATGTCTCTCTCTTTGAGCGCCATGCTGACCGCCGATGGAGTCCGCCCGGGGGACGCCGTCGCCCACGCGACGATTCAGTTGACGCCGTAACCGGCTCGCTTCGCCGGCCGATCCACTCGATTAATCGTGAGCCCGACGCGGCGTCAATCCGCCGCTTCCGCCGCCGTTGACGGTGGAAGAGGACAAGGGCTCCCTCTCCTCGATAGGATCGACTCAGCCCGCATCCCGACAATGACGAACGAGACCGAATTTCCGACGCTCGGGTTCCCGGACGATTCGTCCGACCTGCCGCTCCCCCCCGAGATCGGCGGCTTTCGGATCCTGTCCGTTCTCGGGCGCGGTGGCATGGGCGTCGTCTACGAGGCCGAGCAACGCGACCCGGAGCGCCGCGTCGCTTTGAAGGTCATCCGCGGCGGCCAGCTCGTCGATGAGCTGCAGCTGCGCCTCTTCCGGCGCGAGGCGCAGACGCTCGCGCGCCTCATCCATCCCAATATCGCGGCCCTCTACGAGGCCGGCCGAACCCCGGACGGCCAGCACTTCTTCACGATGGAGCTCGTCCGCGGCCGCCCGCTCGACGAATTCGTCCGCGAACAGATGGGAGGCGATCGTCCGTCGCACGCGCAGCTGCGCGACCGCCTCCGCCTTTTTGTGACGATCTGCCGCGCGGTTGCCTACGCGCATCAGCGCGGGGTGATCCATCGGGACTTGAAGCCATCGAACGTACTGGTCGTCTCCGACGAAAAGCCGCCGAGCCACCCCACCGCCTCGCGGCCGTCCGCGCCCACGGTCAAGATTCTGGACTTCGGCCTCGCGCGCATCGTGGACAGTGACGCTCCGGGGACGCTGCTGAGCCAGCTCGGACAGATCGGCGGCACGCTCGCGTACATGAGCCCCGAACAGGCGCGCGGCGCCAGCCGGGAGATCGATCTGCGGAGCGACGTCTACTCCCTCGGCGTGACGCTGTACCAGACGATCACCGGCCGGTTTCCGTACGATCTGCCGGAATCGAATGTGGCGGCGTTGAAGACGATCGTCGAAGAGCCGCCGAAGCCGCTGCAGGAGGCGTTCCGTGGCGGGTACAGGCTCGATCCCGATCTCGCCACGATCGTTGGCAAAGCGCTGGAGAAGGAGCCGGACCGGCGCTACGCGAGCGCCGACGCGCTCGGCGAAGACATCGAGCGATATCTCGCCAACGAGCCGATCCTGGCGCATCCGCCGAGCACCGGATACCAGATCCGCAAGCTCGTCTCCCGCCATCGCGCCAGCGTCGCCACGGCAGCCGCGTTTTTTCTCCTCGTCGTGGCTGCCGCCGTAACGCTCGGCATCCAAGCGGGAAAGATCCGCCGCGAGCGCGACCGCGCGGAGCTAGAGGCCGCCCGGGCGACCGCGATCAACCAGTTTCTGCAGAAGACCCTCGGAGCCGCCGATCCCTGGCAGCGAGGCTCTCGCGGCGTCACGCTCGTCGATGCGCTGAAACAATCGGAGAAGCAGGTGCACGGATCCTTCGCCGGCCAACCGCTCGTGGAAGCGGACGTGCTTGAGACGATCGGCGCGACCTACAGCAGCCTCGGAGAGTACGCGGACGCCGAGCGGCTGCTGCGGTCGGCCTTGAAGATCCGCGTCACCGCCGAAGGACGCGAGACGGACGGCGTCGCCGAGACGCTCACGGCGCTCGGCCAGGTCCTGCAAATCAAACGCAACGCCGACGAGTCAGAGAAGCTCCTGCGCGAAGCGCTCGCGCTCCGCGAAAAGCGGCAAGGCCGGCGGAGCGCCGAGACCGCCGGGGCGCTCAACGAGCTCGCGCGAACGCTCGTCAACAAAGGAGCCTATCCCGAGGCCGAGAAGCTCGGCCTGGAGGGACTCCAAATTCGCGAGCGGATCTTCGGCCCGAACTCTTCTCAGGTCGCCGAGAGCCTGCGGATGCTGGGCAGCCTCTATACCGAGCAGAACGAGTGGAAACGAACGACGGAGGTGGAGAGCCGGCAGATCGCGATTCTGCGCGGGCTTCACGAAGACGGCCCCATGCTGGCGTCGGCGCTCAACGACCTCGCGGTCGCGCAGACTCAGCTCGGAGACTTCGATGCCGCCGAGAAGACGTTTGCGGAGTCGCTCCAGATCGAAGGGCGTGTCTTCGGAGAAGACCATCCCGAGTACGCGAGCGCGCTCGAGAATCTCGGCAACGTCTGGTACCGGAAGGGCGAGTACGCAAAGACCGCCGAGCAGTTGGAGAAGGTGCTCGCGATCCGGCGAAAAGCACTCGGCGATGACGCGGAGCCGGTCGCGCGAACGACCGCGAACCTCGCCACCGTGTATGGTGCGTCGGGCAACGACGCCGCAGCGCTCCCGAAGTACCAGGAGGCCGAGAAGCGGCTGACCCAGTTCCTCGGCCCCGATCACCCGGATGTGGCGTCGGTGGCGACCGGCGAGGCGGGATCCCTGATGCGGCTTGGCCGGCTCGACGAGGCAGAGGCAGCGGCGCGGCGGGGACTGACGATCCGGCTCGCGAAGTTTCCCGATGCGAGTATTCCCGTCTCCCTATCGCGCCTCCGCCTGGGACAGATCCTGACGGCGAAGAAGCGCTACGCGGACGCGGACCAGCTCCTGCGCCAGGCGACCGACAACTTGACGGCCGCCGGCGCGGCCGCAGCCATGTTCCGGACCAATGCCATCAAAGCGCGCGTCGCCCTGTACCAGGCCTGGGGGAAGCCTGCCGAAGCACGCGCTCAAGAGGCGCTGCTCGTCGACGGCGGTCTCGGAACCGCGGTGAAATGACTCGTTCCCGCGGGACCGCGCGCACAGCCGCCATCCGTGCGTCGGCCGGGCCGCTAACCGAGCTCGCGGTTGGGAAGCGGCCGACGGTCGATCAAGAACACCCGCTCGTCGCGCCGCAGTTCATGCACTTGTAGCAGGCCGCGGAGCGAACCATGATCGACCCGCACTCGTGGCAGGCCGGAGCGTCGGTTGACGTCTCGAACGTCACTTTCTGGCTGCCCCCCGAGTCGGACTTCGCGACGACGACCTGGTCGGTCACGGGAATCGGCGCGTTGGAGGTCGTGTCCCGCGCGATGACGCCGATCGCCTGCTTCTCCTCGGCGGTCAGGAACTTCGAGCCCAGCCACTTGAAGATGTAATCGACCAGGGATTTGGCGATGGGGATCTCGGGATTCTTCGTGAAGCCCGAAGGCTCGAACCGCATGTGGGTGAACTTGTCGATCAGGGCTTCGAGCGGAACGCCGTACTGGAGCGTCAGAGAGATCGCCGTCGCGAACGAGTCCATGAGGCCGGAGATCGTCGAGCCTTCCTTCGACATGGTCAGGAAGATCTCGCCCGGCTTCCCGTCTTCGTAGAGGCCGACCGTGATGTACCCCTCGTGTCCCGCGACCGAGAACTTGTGAGTGATCGCGCGGCGCTCGTCGGGGAGCTTGCGGCGGAACGGGGCGGAGGAGACGGCCTTGCCGACATACTCGGGGGTGTCGGGGGACCGCAAGGACCCCCGCTCATACTTTAGAGAAGTTCGCTTTTCGGGATTCTTGCTATCCGACATCGAAGCCGCAGTGTTCAATGGCTGCGTCCTCTTGCAACCGTCGCGATAGATCGCGATCGCCTTCAGACCCTGCTTCCAGCCTTCCAGGTAGACGCCCGCGATCTCTTCCGGAGTGGCGTCGGGAGGGAGATTCACCGTCTTGCTGATCGCGCCGGAGAGGAACGGCTGCACGGCCCCCATCATCTTCACGTGACCCATGTAGTGAATCGAGCGGGTTCCGTTCAGCGCGCGGAAGGCGCAGTCGAAGACCGGCAGATGCTCCGGCTGGAAGCCGGGCGCGCCTTCGATCGTTCCCTTTTCGTCGGCGTACTTGACGATCGCGTCAATATCGGATTCGGTATAACCCAGGCGCTTGAGGGCGAGCGGTACGGTGTTGTTCACGATCTTGATCGTGCCGCCGCCGACGAGCTTCTTGTACTTGACGAGCGCGAGGTCCGGCTCGACTCCCGTCGTGTCGCAGTCCATCATGAAGCCGATCGTTCCGGTCGGAGCGAGCACCGTCACCTGTCCGTTCTTGTAACCGAACTGTTTACCGGACTCCATCGCCGCGTCCCAGACCGCCTTGTGCGCCTTGGAGAGGTCGGAGGGAACGCCCTTGGCCGGCACTCGGTGAGCCGCGTCGCGGTGCATGCCGATCACCTCGAGGAAGGCATCGCGGTTGGACGCGTAGCCGCCGAACGGACCGAGTTCCGCCGCGATCCGGGACGACTGCAGGTACGCCTCGCCGCACATCAACGACGTGATCGCGGCCGCATACGCGCGTCCCTCGTCCGAGTCATAGGCATGCCCGGTCGCCATCAGGAGCGCCCCCAGGTTCGCGTATCCCAGTCCCAGCGGTCGGAACTTGTAGCTGTTTTCCGCGATCGCCGGGGTCGGGTAGGACGCGTTGTCGACCAGCATCTCCTGGGCCGTGATCACGATGTCGCAGGCGTGGCGGAACGTCTCGACGTCGAAGGAGCCGTCCTCCGGCTGGAAGAACTTCATCAGGTTGAGCGACGCCAGGTTGCACGCGCTGTCGTCGACGAACATGTACTCCGAGCAGGGGTTGGAGGCGTTGATGCGGTGCGTCGTCTTGACCGGGTTCCACCGGTTGATGGTCGTGTCGTACTGCATGCCGGGATCTCCGCAGACCCACGCCGCGTCGGAGATCTTCGCCATCAGATCGCGCGCGCGATACTTCTGGTTCGGCCGTCCCGTGAGCACCTCCTTCGTCGACCATTCGCCGTCTTTCTCGACGGCATTCATGAACTCGTCGGTCACGCGCACGGAATGGTTCGCGTTCTGGAAGAAAATCGAAGAGTACGCCTCGCCGTTGAACGAGCCGTCGTAGCCGGCGTCGATCAAGGCCCAGGCCTTCTTTTCTTCGTTCGCCTTGGAGACGATGAAGTCCTCGATGTCCGGGTGATCGATGTTCAGGATGACCATTTTCGCCGCTCGGCGCGTCTTGCCCCCAGACTTGATCGCGCCGGCGAACGAGTCGAATCCCTTCATGAAGGAGAGCGGCCCCGAGGCCGTCCCGCCCGCGGAAAGACCCTCGCGGGATCCGCGAAGTGAAGACAGATTGGACCCGGTCCCCGAACCGAATTTAAACAACATTCCTTCGGTCTTCGCGAGAGTCAGGATGGAATCCATGGAGTCGCCGCAGGAGTTGATGAAGCACGCAGAGGCCTGGGGCTTGGACTCGATGCCGACGTTGAACCAGACGGGGGAATTGAAGGAGGCGACCTGATTCACGAGGATCGCGGCGAGCTCGTCGTGGAACGCGTCTCGGTCGGCGGCCGTCGCGAAGTAGCCGCCTTTTTCTCCGTAACCCGTGACGGTCGCGGCGACGCGTTCGATCAGCTGCTTGACCGAGCTCTCGCGCTCGGGGGTCCCGAGCCGGCCGTGAAAATACTTTTGCGCGACGATGTTGGTAGCCGTCTGCGACCAGCTGCGCGGGACTTCGACGTTCTTCTGCTCGAAGATCGTCTCTCCTTTCTCGGATGTGATCGAAGCCGTCCGCAGATCCCATTCCAGGGCCTCGTAGGGCGAGACCGAGGGGTCGGAAAAGACCCTCCGAATCGTCAACCCCTTCAGACTTCGGCCGGTCGCGGTGCTCTTTTCCGAAACGGCCGCCTGGACTTGCTTTTCCCTCGCGCTCATCCTTCCGCCCCCCTTATTTATGAAACGCTCCGCCGGCGAAAACCCCACCTCTCACTGGGTTGTGAGAATTCGACCCTCGAGGGTGTTTTTTTCAGGGTAAGACCGTGTATGGTGGGTGTCAAGCAAAAATACAAGATGTTGTGGCTTTCGGCCAGGATTGCGCTTGGAATAGTGGCACGGCGATTGCTGTTCGAGATAGCGTGCGAAGCGTGAAAAACGACGCGGCCCCGGTTCGGATCAACACGAAGTCCGTCTTCGAAGTCGACAATTCGAGGCTCGCGATCGGCGTTTTCAACCGGCCTCTGCTCGACCACGAACGCCGCAACTTCCAGAAAGCGTGGGAAATCGATCCGATGCCAGGCTTTGACGAGTTTCAGATCGACAAGGAACGGATCTCCTTCGTCGCTCCTCCGGAAAACATACCCGTCGCGTGGAAATCGATCGACCGGCTCCTTGCGACAGCGACCGAAAACGTCAAAAAGGCATCCTAGCCGGCGACGCCGGACGCTCTCTGACCCTGGCGAGCGAACGGATATAATCGGTAATTCAAAGGAGACTTCATGTCCTCGACTCTTGAATCCACGCCCACCCCGATCACGGCTCCCAAGCCGATGCTCTCGCTGACCGAAGCCGCGGTGGCGAAGGTCAAGCATTTCGCGCAGACGATGCCGGATTCGCTCGGAAAGCCGTTGCGCGTCTTCGTCCAGGGAGGAGGGTGCTCGGGCTTCCAGTACGGCTTCACCTTCGACGAGAAACACGACGGGGACAACGTCATCGAGCAGGACGGCATCACGATCCTCGTCGATCCCCAGAGCGCGACATATCTGAAAGACTCCACCGTCGACTATGTGGAAGATTTCAGAGGCGCTGGTTTCTCAGTGCAGAACCCGAACGCCACTGGTGGATGCGGTTGCGGTAAATCCTTTCAGGCCTAACTCGTCATAAGCCAAACCGGCTAGAACATTCCCGGCGCCGGTCGCGCAGCGACCGCCTCGCGCTGCAAGTAGCGGGAAATCGTTTCAAGCCTAGTTCGTCTCAAGACTGCTTTTGATCCTCGGGCGGCCCTCGCGGCCGCCCTTGTCGTCTCCAAGAAAACTTCGGCGAGAAGCCGTCGTCTCTTCCTTCCTGCTTTCCTGCTCCCTGCTCCTTGCTTTCACCCCTCCGGGCATTAACGAACTTCCATCGCCGTTTCACGGAGGTAGACTCATGACCGCCGTGCGAGGCTTCTTCGCCTGGACCCTCCTTCTCGCCGGATTGCTCTGCGCAGGCTGCTCCGCGAGCAAGCCTCAACCTCCGCCCCCTCCCACTTCGACGCCGATTCCGCCAACCTCGACGCCCGAGCCCACACCGACTCCATCACCGCAAGCGGTCTTCGAGAGTACGATTCGACCGATCCTGGTCTCCCACTGCGCCCCATGCCACGAACCCGGAGGCATCATGTATTCGAGACTTCCTTTCGACGATCCAAAGGTGCTCGAATCCCACTCTGCGGGAGCACTGCGACGGCTCAAGGGCGAAGACCGCTCCACCTTCGAGGGTTGGCTCGCGAGCCTTCCGCGAACCGATTCCGATTCGAAAAAATGAATCCGCGCTCGCAGCTCGGACTGTAAAAACTTTCAAGAGAAAAGCGACTAGACTAGGCGCGTGAAAGCGGCCGGGACGGGTCCGGCCGGTCCTGCGTGCCAAAGAAAACGAGTTCCTCGGGAGGCCGTCCGCGCCTGGCGCGTGCCGCGGTCATTGCGCTCTGTTTCGCACAGCTCTTCTGTGCTCGCCAGAAGAGCGGCGAGAGATCTCACCGTCCGCTCAACGTCCTGTTGGTGACTCTCGACACCGTGCGCGCCGATCACATCGGTGTCTACGGCTACGCGGCGGCGGAGACTCCGGCGCTCGACCGGTTGGCGCGAGAGAGCCTTCGCTTCGATCACGCCGTTTCGGCAGTGCCTCTGACGCTTCCCTCCCACGCGACCATTCTCTCGGGCCTGACTCCCCCGCATCACGGCCTGCGGAATAACGCGGCGGGTCGCTTCCCCTCGGATCGCGAAACCCTGGCGACGCGGCTTTCGGCGGCCGGATATGCGACCGGAGCGTTCGTCGGTTCCTTCGTGCTCGATCACCGCTTCGGTCTGGCTCGGGGATTCGACGTCTACGACGACGAGATCGAACGGGATCCGGCTTCGACCGATTCGGGTGCGCTCGAGGCGGAGAGACCAGGCTCGGTCGTCGTCGATCGCGCGCTCGTGTGGCTCGAGAAACCGGCGGCGAGCCGCGAGAACCGTCCGTTCTTTGTCTGGGTCCACCTCTACGACGCGCACGCTCCTTACACGCCTCCCGAGCCATACCGAACCCGGCACGCGGATGCGCCCTACGACGGAGAAGTCGCGTTCGTGGACGCGCAGGTCGCGCGCCTTCTCTCGTTCCTCGAAAAAAACGGACTCGCGGACTCGACGCTCGTGGCCGTGGCGGCCGACCACGGCGAGGGGTTGGGGGATCACGGCGAGCAAACGCACGGAGTGCTTCTCTACGAACCGACGTTGCGCGTGCCGCTGATTCTGCGCGGGCCCGGGCTCCCCGGCGGAACGGTCATCGAGACGCCGGTGGGACTTGCCGATCTCGCTCCGACACTGCTGGGCCTCGCGGGAGTCAAGACCGGCGGCGCGAAGGCCGCGGACGCGATGGATGGCCGGAACCTCGCCGCGGCGCTCCGGCTGGGAGCCGAGCCGCCCGAATCCGAGCTCTACGCCGAAACCGAGTATCCGCGTCTCTTCGGCTGGAGCGGCCTCTACGCGCTGCGACGCGGAAAGCTCAAGTACATCGCAGCGCCGCGCGCGGAGCTCTACGACCTCTCTCGCGATCCGCGAGAGGCGGCCAACCTGCTCGAGCCCAGTTCGAGGCGAAGCGACCTCGACGTCCGCCTCTCGCGGCTCCAGGAGAACACCCACGCCCCGGAGGCCGCCGGCGGCCGCTCGGACGAGACGGTCGCGAAGCTCGCGAGTCTGGGCTACATCGGCGGCAATCCCAAGACGTCGGCTTCCGGAGATCCACAAGCGCTCAAAGATCCCAAGGACACGATCCGCTCCTTCCACGAGTTCGAGCTCGCTCACGTCGATCTCGCCTCGGGGCGCCTCGACGACGCCGCGAGAAAACTCGAGCCGATCGTCGAAGCCGATCCGGACAACGCGGTCTTCCGCGACATGCTCGCGAAGACCTACCGGCGCAAGGGAGACTTTCCGCGCTCGATCGCCCTCTACCGACGGGCGGTGGCCGCAGCGCCCGAAGACCCGGAGATCCGCTACAACCTCGCGGTCACACTCGAAGAAGCCGGCCGCTCGGCCGAGGCGTTCGAAGCAATCATCGATGCCATCCGGCGCGATCCGTCCCGCCCCGAAGCCCACAACGCGCTCGGCATCGCTCTCTCCCAGCAGGGAAAGCCCGGCGAGGCCCTCGCGGAATTCGATCGCGCCGCCGAGCTCGATCCCCGAGACGCACGGGCGCAGAACAACCGGGGCAACGTTCTTCGACAGATGGGCCGGCTCGAGGAAGCGGAGGAAGCCTACCGCCGGGCAATTGCGATCGCGCCGCGCTACGCCGAAGCCTGGAACGGCATGGGCACAGTCAAAGTCTCGCGCAACCGGCCGGCCGAAGCGATTCCCGATTTCGAGCGCGCGCTCGAGCTTGCGCCCCAGTATCACGAAGCGCGCCTCAATCTCGGAATCGCCTACGAAACGATGGGAGACCGGCCGAGAGCGCTCGCGGCGTACCAGGAGTTCATCCGGGAGGCCGGCCGAGATCCCGGCTTTTCCGCGCAGCGGGCGGTCGCCCTCCAACTCATCGCGCGTCTTTCCGGAGCTCACGCTCCGCCCGAACCGGAGGGGAGGTGAAGAGATCAATCACGGGAGTCGGATTCGAAAAATCTTTTCTTTTAGGGAGGATGACTTCATGAGGAGATCCTGGAAACTCGGGGGCATCGCGGCCGCGGCGGGCCTCGCGCTGCTCCTCCAAACCCAACCGATCGCCGCGCAGTCTTCCGGCGCCAACCTCAAGGGCCGCGCCGTGGATGAGCAGGGTGGGGCGCTTCCCGGTGTCAGTGTGACCGCCAAAGCCGTCTCCACCGGCCTGACACGAACGGTGGTGACCGACCGGGAAGGCGCCTACACCTTCGCCTCGCTCATCCCCGACACCTACGACGTCACGGCCACGCTCGCGGGATTCAAGACGATCGACGAGAAAGGAGTCGTCTTGAACGTCGCCACGACGCGAGTGCTCAACTTAACCCTCAGCGTCGCGGCGGCCAGCGCCGTCGTCACGGTCACGGCCGAAACGCCTCTCGTGCGGGAACAGCCCGCAATCGGCACGGTCGTCAGCGAGAAAGAGCTCGAGACTCTTCCCCTGAACGGTCGCCAGTTCGCCAACCTCGCGGTTCTGGCACCCGGCACGACGCTCGGCTACAACGATGACCCGACCAAGCCGGGACAGCTGCAGGTCCAGATGAACGCCGGCAGCGGCCGAAACGTCAACTACGTCGTGGACGGCGGCGACAACACCGACGACACGATCGGCGGCGCTCTTCAGAACTTCTCTCTGGAAGGCGTTCAGGAGTTCACGATCCAGACCCAGCAGTACAAAGCGGAATATGGCCGCTCGACCGGCGGCGTCTTGAACGTCGTCACTCGGACGGGCGCAAACGCATTTCACGGAAGCGCCTTCGAATACTTCCGCGACAAGAGCCTAAACGCGGAGACCGAATCGGAAAAGCTCGGGGGCAGCGGCAAGTCGGACTACCGCCGGGACCAGTATGGCGCCTCCATCGGCGGTCCCATCGTCAAGGACGCGGCCCACTTTTTCGCCACCTACGAGAAGACCGACCGCAAAACGAACTTCACCGAGAGCCCGGACGTCGCGGTCATTTATCCCAACCTGGCGGGCGTGGTCGTCCCAATTCCATTCAAAGACGAGCTCGTGGCCGCCAAAGTCACTTACGACGCGTCGGCGACGCAATTTCTCCAGGCCCGCTTCGGCTACCAGAAGAACAGCGACAAGTACGGCGCTGCGCCGACCAACACTCCCGACAACCTCGGCACCGTCAACAACAAGTACACGTCGATCCTGACCGGGTGGCAGAGTCAGGTATCGGCCAAGTCCCTCAACGAGTTCGTTTTCCAATACACGAAGTTCGACAACACGATCTCGCCCGACTCCAACAACCCGACGATCTACTTTCCCAACGGCGTCATCTCCGGCCAGAACTTCAACACGCCGCAGTCGACCCACCAGACGAAGTATCAGTTCAAGGATGACTTCAACTATTCGACCGAGATCGCCGGCCAATCACACGACTTCAAATTCGGAATTAACTTCATCCACGAGCCGAATCTCTCTGGCGATTTCTCGACCGGAGTCGCTAATCCGCAGTTCACGGTCTCCGACAACAGCGTGACCGCGCCGGTGACCAACATCACGCAGAACGGAGGTTTCTTCGGCCAATCGACGCCGGTCAATCAGTACAGCATCTTCCTTCAGGACGACTGGCGGCCGAACCGGCGGCTGACCGTCAACGCCGGCATTCGCTATGACCTCTGGCTCGGTTTCGACCTCGATCAGCACTCCAATCC
>DATDNV010000187.1:0-16119 GCA_036518075.1 Thermoanaerobaculia bacterium | reverse complement strand
GCGACGGCTTCGAGCTCCCCCTGGAGCTCGGAGGAGGGCCGGGAGTTTCTTCAGGAGCGCCTGGCGAGGTTTTCGCGTTTCATCTTCTTCGTGGCCACCGCTTTCTTCTTCGGCGTATGGCTCACCCAGCTCGCCTGGGATCCGTCGGCTCTCGATCATGGCTTTCCGATACGGACCTCGGCGCTCTTTCACCTCGCCGGGATCTCGATCGTGTTCGCGATGTGGATGCTCACGCGGGGCCCTGCGGTGCGGGCGGAGCGTCTTCGGGTGATCGAAAGCCTCGGCGTCTTCTTTCTTTCGCTCGCGATGCTGGGCCGCGCCTTCACCCTGTCGACCGCGTTTCGTCCGGACAGCCTCGCGATGCTCTCCCTGTTCGCTCTGCTGCTCTACCGCGCCGCCGTCATCCCGAGCGAGCCGGCGCGAACGGCCCGAATCGGCATCACCTGCGTCGCTCTCGTGCCCATCCTCTCCTTCATCGTCTACTCGCGCGCAGCGCGGCCGGACCTTCCCTCGCCCTGGTTTTTCGCGGCGTTCTCGCTGCTCTTCGCCGTCCTCGCCGTCGTCTTGTCGACAACGACCTCCAGCATCATCTATGGATTGCGTCAGACCGTGCGGGAGGCGAGGAAATTGGGCCCCTACACGCTCGTCGAGAAGATCGGAGCGGGCGGTATGGGCGCCGTCTACCGGGCGCAGCACGCGCTTCTGCGACGTCCGACGGCAGTCAAGATCCTGCCGCCCGAGCGCGCGGGCGAGATGGACCTCGCGCGATTCGAGCGAGAGGTCCAGATGACCGCGCTCCTGACTTCTCCCCACACGGTCTCGATCTACGACTACGGGAAGACGCCGGACGGGGTCTTCTACTATGCGATGGAGTTTCTCGACGGCATCGATTTGAACGAGCTGGTTCAACGGGACGGGCCGATGCCGCCCGGACGGGTCGTGCACGTGCTCCGCCAGGTCAGCGAGGCGCTGGCCGAGGCGCATCGAAGCGGGCTCATCCACCGCGACGTGAAACCCGCGAACATCCTCTTGAGCGAGAGGGGCGGCAGACCCGATTTCGCCAAGGTCCTGGACTTTGGTCTCGTCAAGAGCGTCTCCTCCACGAGCGCCGCCATGACGGCGGACAACGTCCTTCTCGGCACGCCCTACTACATGGCTCCCGAGGCGGTCCGCTCGCCCGAGCAGGTCGACGCGCGGAGCGATCTCTACTCCCTCGGCGCGACCGGGTATTTCCTGCTCACCGGCAAGGCGGTGTTCGAAGGAACGTCGGCAGATATCCTCGCGTCCCTTCTCCGCGACCGCCCGCAGCCGCCGTCGAAGCGGCTCGGCCGCCCCATCCCCGCCTCGCTCGAGACGCTTCTACTCCAAACGCTCTCTAAGGATCCCGATCAGCGGCCCGAGAGCATGGAAGCCTTCGCAGCGGCGCTCGCGTCCTGCCAGGACGTCACACCGTGGAGCGAGGCCGACGCGGCGGCCTGGTGGAAGAGCCGGTTGAGTCTCGTTCGTTCCGCGCGCACCGACTCCTCGGACATGGCCACCGCGCCCACGCTCTCGGTCGGCCGCGAAGCCCGACCCGCCAAATAGCAGTGAAGGGCGGGCGCCCCTATCGGAAGAGCGCGAGGTCGATCGCGTCGGCGATCGCCTGATAGCCCGCGTCGTTCGGATGAAGATGGTCCTCAGCCGCGAATCGGGGCAACAGTCGAGTCGGATGTCTCGGATCTCGCAAAACGGAATCGAAGTCGATGACGGCGTCGAAGGCGGCGCTCGTCCGGATCCATTGGTTGACTTTCTGCCGGATCGCTTCCTTGGATTCGGAGTAGTAACCGGGAACGTCAACCCCCTCCACCGGACCGATCGTGCCGCCGATCAGCTTGACGCCATGAGCGTGCGCCCGCGCAATCAGCTGGCGGTACGCGTCGATGAGGTCCTCGGGAGAGGGCAGCTCCGAAGCCGGCGCCAGAGCGTGTCCCTCGATCGCGGCACCGGGAAAACCGATGTCGTTGATCCCTTCGAGCAGGACGATGTGGGTGACACCGGGCATTGCCAGAGCGTCCCGATCGAAGCGAGCGAGGGCGCTCACGCCGAAGCAGCCGATGCGGGCGTCGAAGCAATCGCTCCGCAGCCGGTTGCCGACGATGCCCTCGTTCACGACGGCCAGTCGCGCGCCCTCGGATGACTGGCCGAGCCGGCGGACGAGGACGCTCGGCCAATTGCGGTCGGCATCCACGGTCGAAAAATCACCGTCCGTGATCGAGTCGCCGAATGCCACGACGAGCCGCTGCGAGGGCTGAGCCGGGACGAGCACGGCGCTCACCAGGATCGACGACTTGGAAACAGCTCCCCCTTCGATCTTCGTGTCGCGGGTATGGTCGCCGCGTCCCGAGATCACCGCGCGCTTGAGCGCCAGCCAGTGCAGCGTCGGAGTCGCGACTCGTTTTGGGAAGTAGAGGCTGATGGCGATCTCGGCTCCGGAAGCCGCTGAAAAGGCGACCGGGTCGCTCAAAGCAGGCGAGCCGGCCGGTATCGTGACCGAGCCGCGGCCTCCAAACGTGACCGTCTGAACCGAGCCTGGCTGGACGCTGGCCGGATCGGTCGGTATCGCGACGGTCACCGAGCCGACGAGGAGCGGCGTCGAGCCATATTCATTGGAAAGGCGAATACAGATCCGGTCGCCACCGGTCGACAGGCGCATGCGCTCCCGCACCGTCTGGTCTTCGATGCGGAGAAGCGGCCGATTGGCGGACGGGTCCGCGGACTGCGGGCTCGCGGCCCACGAGGCGACCCAGGAAGGCCCGGCACCGGCCAGCCGCGGAACCAGGAGCAGCAAGCCGGCCAGGGCGGGCTGACGCCGCGCGGACGAGCGCATGGATCCCTCCTTACCCCGCGTTAACGCATTTCCGAATACGCGGTCGGCCGCATGTAAATGTGATCATCCTTTTCGATCAGCTTTTCGGCTTTCTCGGCATCCCTGTACTTCTGAAACGCCGGGTCCGCGTGAAAGGCATCCCAATTCTTCTTCGCTTCCTCGCGATTTCGATGAGCGACGAGGTACACGAATGTGTCCTTCCAGGCAGGATCATCGGCCACCCAGTAACCCACGACCTCGAGATGGTGCTTCGCGAACAAGGTCGTGGCGTCGTCAAAGCGCTCCGCCAACGGCTGCACCTTTCCCGGCACCGCGTGATAGATGCGAAGGTCGAAGAGCCGATCGTCCTGGCTCGGCCGATTCGAGCGCGCGATCTGCGCGGACACCAACGATCCGGCTCCGAAGGCGGCCAGGGCGATACCCGCGGTGATCCAGCTCTGGAGTGAAAATGCGTTCCGCGGAAGCGCTTCCTCGTTTGGATGCCGGTTCCCATTCATCGATTGGTCCTCCTTGGTCCCGGTCGCGGTCTGTTGCAAGGCACCGAGTCTTCGTACGCCAAGGAAGCCCGAAAGATTTGAGGGTTCGACCGGAATCGTTCTGAAATCGTCGAAAGCAGGTCAGGCATCCGCCCGGAGGCCCGGGCGTCACTTCAGCGAGGCGGTCACCGTTTGCTGGCCCTTCCCTCCATAGAAGTCGACCAGACCTGCGACGAGGCCCCGGGCGACTCGATCGCGAAAGGCTTTCGTCACGAGCAGCTGCCGGTCCTCCGGATTGTTGAGGTTTCCGACCTCCACGAGGACTCGGGCCGGAATTCGATTGTAGCGGAGGATCGCGGGAACCCACTCCCGGCCTCCCCGGATCACGTTTCGTCGGATCGGTTGGAACGCGTGTAGCGGGAGGTTGGCAGCCCGGAAGGCGGCCACGATCTTCTCCGCGAGATCTCGGGAAAGGCCCTCCGCCTGCATCCGTTCCTTGCGGGAGAACGAAACGGTCGGCGCTTCCTTGACCTCGCGTCGGGACGCATAGACCGCCCCGCTCTTGCCGAACGAACCTTCCAGAAACTTCTCTCCCGGGATGTAGACCATGGCCCCGCGAACGGCCGGGTGCAGCGAATCGGCATGAAGGGAGAGAAAGACCGTGCGCTCGGGCGATCCGCCGTCCTTGACCGACTTGCGGAGAATCGAGTTGGCCAGGTACCAGCGCAGGTTGACGCCCGCCACCGCGTCGTCGAGATCGTAAGGAGGCGTCGTCATCACTCGAGCCGACTTCCAGCTCGAATCCGCGCCCGACCCGTGTCCGCAGGGGGGCTTCCCGCGGACGGTCAACATGACCCTGGCTCGTGTGTGTTGGGTCAGAAGGCTCTCGACACGGCACACGAGGTCATACACGGCGTTCGCCTCTTCCACGCCCTCGACGATCGCGCCGGTGTCGCGGCCGCCGTGCCCGGCATCGAGCACGAACGTCACTCCGGAAAGGTCCGCGGCTCGCACCCGGTTGACGAACTGAGAGGTCTCCAGCCGAATTTTGTCGTCCTCGATCCGCGCCGGATCGTCCGGCGGCCGGAATTCCGGCGAGAGGTCATCCATTGGAATCTTCACCGAGAAACCGACGGGAATCGCGTGAACGTCCGAGATGCCGCTGCGCGCGGCGATCTCGACCGCCTTCGCGTTGACGTCCTCGGCATGGACGCGCCCGGTGAAGCGGACGACGACGGCGGAGTAGAGAGCCTCTCCGCGCTTGAGCCGATAGACGGCATACCGGCCGTGCTCGTCCCTGGCGAACTCGAGCGGCGGCGGCTCTGCTTCCGACACGACCGACGCGCGGAAGCCCGGCAAAAGCAGCTTCGCCGGGATGTGAACCGTCTGGCCGACTTCGGTTTCGAGGGACGCAATCTGTCCTTCGGATCGAATCGCGCGATAGTTCGCGCCGTCTCCCGTGAACCACTCGGCGATCCGCCACAAGCTCTCCGGATGGCCCGCCGGAGCCATGACGAGATGGTCCCAGCCCCGGGCATCCGCGCGGTCCTGCGGAAAGAGAGCCTCCATCGCGATCTTCCGGTAGTTGTCCGAAAGAAGCCGGTAGGGCACCCGGACGTACACGTTGGGCTTGAGCAGTTTCATGCCCGAGTTCTGCTCGAGAATCTCCTTCTTGGTCTTCGGGTCGTCGGTGAACCTCTTGACGAACGCGTCGACGCTCTCGCCGGGCAGAGGACGCGCCGCAAGGACCACTTCCTCCCCGGCGTCGATCGACACGTTGAGCTCGCGGGAGACGGTGACCGTCTGAACGGGCGGCTCTCCCCGCAGAACCGCGGCCACCGTCAGCAACAGGACCGCAGCGGCGGCCCCGGAGCGCTTCAGGCGCGCCTCGAGTCCGAGTCTGCCCATCCCGAGCATCGGTTCTTCAATCGGATCTCAGCCCTCGTGGCAACTCGTCGGGGACCGCGACCTCGCGCTCGAAAGCCCGCGCCGCCGAGAACAACAGCGCCTCCTCCAGGCGAGGCGACATGATCTGGATGGCCAGCGGAAGGCCGCGGCCCGAGAGTCCGGACGGGACCGAGATCGCCGGCACCCCCGCGAGCGAAGCGGGAACAGTGAAGATGTCGCTCAAATACATGCTCAGCGGATCGTCGACCTTTTCCCCGATGCGAAACGCCGGAGCCGGTATCGAAGGACACACGATCAGATCGACCTGCCGGAAGGCGTTCTCGAAATCGGCCGACAACAGTTCTCTCGCACGCATCGCTCGGCCGTAGTACGCGTCGTAGTAGCCCGCCGCGAGCGCGAAGGTGCCCAGAAGAATGCGGCGGCGCACCTCCGGTCCGAAGCCGGCGGTCCGGGTCTGGATGTACAGGGACATCAGATTCTCGTCTCCTCGACGCGGGCCGTACCGGATCCCGTCGTAGCGGGCGAGATTCGACGAAGCTTCGGCGCTCGCGACGACGTAGTAGATCGCGATCGCCCAGGGCGCCCGCGGAATCGAAACCGTCGTCACCCGGGCGCCGGCGGCGGCAAACGCGCGCCGCGCTTCTTCCAGGTTCGCGGCCACTTCGGAATCGAGTCCTTCCGTTTCTGCTTCCTGCAGGAATCCGACGGTCTTTCCCGAGATGCCGGCCTCGAGCGAACTCTCCGGATTTCCGACCGGGTCGGCGACAGACGTCGAATCGAGCGGGTCGAGGCCGGCCATGACCGTGTAGACGCGCGCCGCGTCCGCGACGCGCCGAGTGATCGGGCCGATCTGATCCAGAGAGGATCCGAACGCGACGAGGCCGTAGCGGGAGACGCGGCCGTAGGTAGGCTTGAAGCCGACCACGCCGCAGCACGCGGCCGGCTGCCGGATGGAGCCTCCCGTGTCGGAGCCCAGAGCTGCCGGCACCATCCGGGAAGAGACGGCTGCCGCGCTGCCCCCGGACGAGCCGCCCGGGATGCGTTCCAGGTCCCAGGGGTTGCGAGTGATCTGGTAGGCGCTGTTTTCGGTCGAGGATCCCATCGCGAACTCGTCGAGGTTGGTCTTACCGACGAACACCGCGCCGGCGCGGCGAAGCCTCGCGATCGCGGTCGCGTCGGCGGGAGGGCGAAAGCCCTCCAGAATCTTGGAGGCGCAGGTCGCCTGGCGCCCCAAGACCCACATGTTGTCCTTGACTGCCAATGGAACTCCCGCCAGAGGCAGCGCCTCACGGGACGCGACGCGCCGGTCGACCGACCGCGCCTCCTCCAGAGCGAGGGACTCGGATACTTCGAGGAACGCGCCCAGCCTTCGGTCCCGCTCTCGGACCCTGGCTAGGCTTTCCCCGACGACTTCCTCCGCGGAACGGCGTCCGGCCGAGACGTCGGAAGCGATGGCGACGACCGAATCCAGGGATGTGGTATCGCTCACGCCCGGGGTCCCGGGCGGCTCGACTGCCCCTGCGGCGCCGGCCGCCGATCCTCTCCCGCCGCGCCCACGACCCGAGGGACGACCCCGTGGTCGTGCAGGAGCAGAGGCTCGTTCTCCTCGAGCGCTTCTCGACCGCCGCCGCCGCGGGTCGTGTCGGGACGCAGGGGGGTCGGCGGAGCGCCGGCGCGCGAACCGGATTCCTCCGGTAATGTCTTCAGTTGATCGATGTACGAAACGATGCGGCCCAGTTGCTCGGTCCAGAGAGGCAGCTCCTCTTCGGGAACGGTCAGGCGCGCCAGGGCCGCGATCTTGCGCACGACTTGCGGATCGACGGGCGAAGATTTGTCCGGCATTGGACAATTGTAAGGCCTGGCCGGACATTCGAAGGATCGCGCGAAGCTCGAAGAATCCAGCGTATGAGCAACCGGAACATTCCCAGCCGCAACCTCTCACCGACCGTGCGTCGCCGCCTGGACGCTCTGCTCCGGCGAGGGCCGATCCGCCGACTGAGCTCCGTCGCATCTCGTCTCGACATCCCCGTCTGGATCGTTGGCGGCGCGCTGCGCGACGCACTCGACGGACGAGAGCCCGTCGAGATCGACGTCGCCGCCATCGGCTGCGAACCGCTCGCGCGCGCGATGGAAGCCGCCGGAGCCGGAAGGGCGGTCCTGCTTTCCGAAGCCTCGCCCCGGGTCTATCGGATCGCCGCAAAAACGGAGATCGACTGCGCCGATGTGGAAGGCGGCTCGATTCGCGCTGATCTCGCGAGACGGGACTTCACGGTCAACGCGATGGCGTGGAACCTTCGCGACGGCTCGTGGCTGGATCCTTACGGAGGCGCGAAGGACCTCTCTCGCCGGCGCCTCCGGCTCCTCTCGGAGGCGAACCTTCGCGACGATCCTCTTCGCGCGCTCCGCGCCGCGCGCTTCATCGCCTCTCACCGGCTCATCGCCGATCGAAAGACTCGCCGGGCCGCCCGCGCCGTCGCACCGCTACTCGCGGGAGTCGCGCCCGAACGGATTCGCGTGGAGCTGGTCAAGCTCCTCGCCGCGCCGCGGGTCGCCGAGGCGCTGGAGCTGGCCCTCTCGACCGGGCTTCTCGAACCGGCCCTGGGGATGCCGCTTCGCGGGCGGATCGGCATGGCAGCGATTCACCGCCTCGACCGAGCACGCATCCGGCGCGCGGCGCCGCCGGATCGACTCCGCCTCCGACTCGCGCTTCTCGCCGAGCGGCTTCGCCTGTCTCCCGCCAATGCCGCGCGATGGCTGTCCGCCCGGCGATTCAGCCGCGAAGAGGCCGGCGAAGTCGCTCTCCTTCTCGAGCTTGCCGACCGAGCTCGTCGAGTTGCAACTCCTCGCGAGGAGTGGGGCTGGGTTCGCGACAGCGGTCCACGACGCGCGCTGGCGCTCGCGTTTCTTGCTCTGAGCGAGTCGCCGAGATCTCCCTACCGTCGCCTGGCACGCCTTCGGCCGGCCGGGAAAAACTTGCGGGTCACCGGGAGCGACATCCTTTCGTGGCTCGGGATCGCCCCCGGCCCCAGGGTCGGCGCTCTCCTCCGGGAGGTCGAGATCGAAGCGATGAAAGGCGCGGTTCGCTCCCGTCCGGCCGCGCGGCGGTGGCTGATCGAGAACCCCGGCCTGGCCACCGACGACGCCGGGTCCGGGGACCGACCTCGAAATACCGCGAGATCCCCCGCCAAACGCGGCTCGAATCGCAACATTTGAGCCTCTTCCGGCTCGGGCGGCGCCGGGTCAAGTTATAATTTCCTGCTCTTGACCCTCACAGAATTGCTGAAGTTCATGGCCAAGAAGGAGGCCTCTGACCTCCACTTGAAGCCCATGCGGCCGCCCCTGCTGCGGATCAAGGGCAAGCTCATCCCATTGAACACGGAGCCTTTGCAGCCCAAGGACCTCGAGACGATGCTGCAGGAGATCCTGACTCCGGCGCAAAAGCAGCGGTTCGACCAGAACCAGTCCGCAGACCTGGGTTACGGCCTCCCCGGCGTCGCCCGGTTTCGCGCGAACGTATTCGTTCAGCGAGGTTCGATGGCAGCGGTCTTCCGGCGAATCCCCTTCAAGATCCCGGAGATCGCGGAGCTGGGGCTTCCTGAGGTGCTCGAGACCTTCGTTCATATCCCCACCGGCCTCGTTTTGATTACGGGCCCCACCGGCTCCGGAAAATCGACCACGCTCGCCTCGATCATTCGGTCCACGATCGAAAAACGCGCTGTCCACATCGTGACGATCGAGGACCCGATCGAGTATCTCTTCTCCGACGGCAAGGCGGCGGTTTCCCAGCGCGAGATCGGCACCGACACGCCGGCGTTCACGGAAGCCCTGCGAAACATGATGCGCCAGGACCCCGACGTCATCATGGTCGGCGAGATGCGCGATTGGCAGACGATCCAGACCGTCATCACCGCGGCCGAAACCGGCCATCTCGTGTTCTCGACGCTCCACACCAACAGTGCGGGCCAGTCGATCGACCGGATCATCGACACCTGTCCCGCGGCACAGCAACAGCAGGTGCGAGCGCAGCTTTCGCTGGTCCTGCGGGCCATCGTGTCGATGCGGTTGATCGAAAAGTCCGATGGCAGCGGCATGACGCCCGTCTGCGAGATCATGATCAACTCGCCCAAGATCGCCAAGCACATCGAGGCGGGCGAGACGAAGGACATCCTCGAAGAGATCGAGTCCTCGGTCGGCTACTACCGCATGCAGTCGATGAACCAGTCACTGCTCGCGCTTCTCGTCAACGGAAAAATTACCTACCGGCGGGCCATGGAGCTGTCGACGGATCCGGAGGATCTGTCTCTCAAGCTCCGCAAGCTCTTCCCGGAGATCGAAGAAGACGAGCGAGGAGGCCTCATGGCGTCGGACAACGACTTTTCCGCGATCACTCAGTTGATGGACGTCAAACGGCTCTACGAAGAGCAGGAAGAGAAGTGGCGGATCCGCCTCACGGAGAAGGACGAAGAGATTTCCCGCTACTCCGAAGAGCTGCAGAACCAGCGGCGGCACGTGGAAGGCCGCGCTCAGACGATTTCCGACCTGGAAGAGGAGATCCAGAGGCTGAAGAACGAAAACGAGCGGGTGGCCCGCGACTATCAGGGCAAGATCACTCAGTTGAACGAACGCATCAAGGAGCTCAACCAGAGGGTCATGGGCTCCGAGAGCGGCGGCAAGGTCGCGCAGCAGGGCGGGGGCTTTTTCAAAAAGTGACTCGGTCTCGCGCCTCCAGAAACGAATAGCCTTCCATCCAATCGCCGCTCCGAGAGCGTCGGCATCTGCCGGAGTCGGCGCTGTCCGAGGGCACCGTCAGAGCAGTGGTGTGAGGATGTTCGAACTTTGCCCGAGGACCGCAGCGGCGGCAGGCAGAACAGTGTCGCGACACCGCCGCGGCGTGCCGACGAGGCAGACGCCGACGACATTCGGATCGGGGTCTCTTATATCAGATCTGATATAACACGCAGACCCGCATGAGTCTCTGAACGGCTAGGTTACGCGGGAAGGCCGCCGGCGCGAGCCCCTTCCGGAAACGACCGACGCGGCGCAGGCGCCAGCCGTAGCCCCGATGACGTCCCCCGCCACGTCCCCCGCCTCCATCGACCTCCCCGGGATCCAGAACTGGTGTGTTTCATCCGCGATGCCCCACACAGCCATGAGCCCCACGATCGCGAGCGCTCTGGCAAACGAGAATCGCGGCTTCCCCGGCCAGCCAACGGCGCTGTAGATCAGGAAAGCCTCCACGCCGTACAGCGTGAAGTGGACGAGCTTGTCGAAGTTGGGAATCGCCGAGACGATCGGTACCGAAGGCGGGCTCGGCCAGGACGTCAGCGCGACAAGAAACAACCCCCAGACGATCGCCGCCCGCTTCGCCCAGGCCCGTCGCCGCGAATCCCCAGCTGCGTCAGGCACAGATCATCACCGACAACTGCCAATGCGAACAGGTGAACTCACCAGGGCACGCCTGATTCGTCGAAGTGAACCCTATGGTCGCGGCGCGCGAAGTCTCTCGTGGGGACCGAGCGGAGGAAGCTCCTCCAGGCCGTTTGTGATCGCAACGCGACCAAGTTTCGCGAAGTAACCGAGCGAAACGACTCGCGTTGCGGGAGCCGGAGCGCAGCGAGCGACCAGGCGGCGCAGTCGAGGCCATTTCGCCGAGCTGCGCCGCCGATTCAAGGTCGCGAGCAAGTGAAGGCGACGGCTTATGCTCCTCTTTTCGACGGGCCCGTCCGACTCGGCCCCTTCTTGGGAGCGGCCTTCACCTTGGATCCCTTCTCCGGCTTGCCCATTCGGCCCTTGCCGCCCTTGGGCGCAGCCGCTTTCTTCTCGGGTCGAGCCGAACCCTCGGCCTCCGGCTCTTCGCCCTCTTCCGGCTCCGGCTTTTCCTTGCGCACCGTCTCGACGCGACCCCCGGCGGCGCGCCGGGCACGGTCCGCCATCGATTCTTTCCGGGGCGCCTTCTCCTTCGCCTCGAACCTGTAGTCAACGAGCTCGAGAATCGCCGCCTCGGCGGCATCCCCTCGCCGCGCGCCCAGACGAAGAATCCGCGTGTACCCTCCGGGCCGGTCGACGAAACGAGGCGCGATGTTCTCGAACACCCTCTTGACGGTGGTCCGGTCGGGTACCCACTGGGCGACCTTCCGCCGCGCAATGACCCCGTCGTTCTTCGCCGTCGTGATCAGGCGCTCCGCCAGCGGGCGCAGTTCCTTCGCCTTGGTCAGGGTCGTCTGGATGCGTTCGTGCGTGAAGAACGACGCCAGCTGGTTCGAAAACATCGCCAGCCGGTGCGCCGTCGTTCGACGGAGCTTGCGCCCCGCTCGGTTGTGCATCATGGCGAGCTACTCTTCTCTGGCCGGAACCGGCTCGAGCTCCATGCCCAGCGAGAGACCCATGGGACGAAGAATGTCCTTGATCTCGTTCAAGGATTTCCGCCCGAAGTTCTTCGTTTCGAGCATGTCCTTTTCGGTCTTCTGGACGAGGTCCCGAATCGTGCGGATTCCCGCGTTCTTCAGGCAGTTGGCGCTGCGGACCGAGAGCTCGAGCTCGTCGACCGAGCGGTTGAGGTATTCGGCGAGGTTCTCCGGCAGCTCTCCCTCTCCGGCGCCCTCGAACGCCGTCTCATGCTCCGCGTTGACGAAGATGGTCAGGTGGTCGCGCAGCAGAGTGGCCGCGAGTCCGACCGCGTCCACGGGCGAGACCGTTCCGTTGGTCCAAACCTCGAGAACGAGCCGGTCGTAGTCGGTCGCCTGACCGATGCGCGCCGCCTCCACGTGGTAGTTCACGCGGCGGACCGGCGAGTGAACGGAGTCGATCGGGATGTAGCCGATTCCCATGTCTTCGTCGAAATTCTTGTCGGCCGAGACGTATCCGCGGCCCACGGAGACCCGCATCTCCATCTGGAGCTTTCCGTTCTCCGACAGGGTCGCGATCGGCGCGGCCGGATCCAGGATCTCCACCGCGGAATCGCCCTGGAGGTCGGCGGCGGTCACCTTACCCTTGCGCTCGATGTCGAGCGTGAGGATCTTCTCGTTCGCCCCGTGCAGCCTGATCGGGATCTGCTTGAGGTTGAGGATGATGTCGGTGACGTCCTCCACGACCCCCGGCAGCGAGGAAAACTCGTGCAGAACCCCCTCGATCTTCACAGCCGTGATCGCCGCCCCCTCGATCGAGGAGAGCAGGACGCGCCGGAGCGCATTGCCGACCGTCGTGCCGAAGCCTCGCTCGAACGGCTGCGCGTAAAACTTCCCGTATGTCGCCGTCAGCGTCTCGGAATCGACCTCGAGCCGCTTCGGTTTCTGAAATCCCTTCCACAGTGCCATCGTGTTCCTCCCGGTTTACTTGGAATACAGCTCGACGATCAGCTGCTCGGAGATCGGCAGCTTGATGTCGTCACGCTTCGGCAGCTCGACCACGGTTCCGGAGAACGTCTCCGGGCTGAGATCGAGCCAGGCCGGCACACCTCGTGCGCGGGCCGTTTCGACCGATGCCTTGATCTGCTCGTTGACGCGACTCTTCTCCTTGATGGAAACCACCTGCGCCTTGGCGACTCGATAAGAAGGGATCGTCACCTTCTTGCCGTTCACCAGGACGTGCCCGTGGCGCACGAGCTGTCGCGCTTGAGCGCGTGACGCCGCAAATCCGAGCGAATAGACCACGTTGTCGAGCCGGCGCTCCAGCTCCTCCAGCAGATTCGCGCCGGTGATGCCTTTGCGGCGCTCGGCGCGCGCGAAGGTCAGGCGGAACTGGCCCTCGAGCAGGCCGTAGATGCGCTTGACCTTCTGTTTCTCGCGGAGCTGGATGCCGTAGCCGAGGAGCTTGCTCCTCCGCCGGCCGTGCTGTCCGGGCGGATAGTTGCGCCGCTCGATCGCGCACTTGTCCTTGAAGCATCGGTCCCCTTTCAGGAACAGCTTCATGCCCTCGCGCCGGCAGAGCCGGCAAACCGATTCAGTATGACGAGCCAAACAAAGAACCTCCTCGATCCTTCAATTTTTTACGTCCTTCCTCCCGCCCAGGATCGATGAGGCGGTTTACAGACGAGTTTTCAGTTGTCAGTCTTCAGCTCTCAGTTTTGAACTGACAACTGATCACTATTAACTGATAACTGCTTCCTACACCCTGCGTCTCTTCCTCGGCCGGCACCCGTTATGGGGAATCGGCGTCGTGTCCTTGATCGACTTGATGTCGAGGCCATTGGCCTGAAGCGCGCGAATCGCGGACTCGCGGCCTGCGCCGGGTCCCGTGACGCGAACGTCGACCGAGCGGACCCCGTGCTCCTTGGCTCCCTCGGCGCAATTCGCGGCTGCCAGCTGAGCGGCGAACGGAGTTCCCTTGCGGGATCCCTTGAACCCGATGCGCCCGGCCGACGACCAGGCCAGGACGCCGCCGTCCTGATCCGCGATCGCGATGATCGTGTTGTTGAACGAGGCCTGCACGGTCGCGATGGCGTGCGGAACGTTCTTCTTCTCTTTCTTGGCGGCGCGGGCGCGCTTGCCCTTTGCTTTGACGCCCTTCTCCGGCGCTGCCGCTGCTGTGGTGGCTTCGGCCATTCTTTCTTCCTCGAGTTCTCAGTTCTCAGTCTTCAGTATTCAGTTCTCGGAACTGAGAACCGATTACTGACAACTTCATTACTTCTTCGTCGCCTTCTTCTTCCCGGCGATCGTCTGCTTGCGCGGGCCCTTCCGGGTCCGGGCGTTGGTGTGTGTGCGCTGGCCGCGCACGGGCAGGTTGCGGCGGTGCCGCATCCCCCGGTAGCAGCCGATGTCCATCAGACGCTTGATGTCCATCGACACGTCCTTACGCAGGTCGCCTTCCACTTTCACGTCATCGGTGATGACCTTGCGGATGCGGACGACCTCCTCCTCCGAGAGATCCTTCACTCGGGTGTCGGGACGCACGTCCGCCTTCTCCAGAATCGTATTCGCCCGGGGACGGCCGATTCCGAAGATGTAGGTCAGACCGATCTCGACTCTCTTGTTGAGCGGCAGATCGACGCCGGCAATTCGTGCCATATCGGTTCCTCTATTCCTCTATCCCTGTCTCTGCTTGTGCTTGGGGATGGAGCAGATGACCCGCACGACCCCCTTGCGATGCACGATCTTGCACTTCGCGCAAATCCTCTTGACCGACGCTCTGACTTTCATGGTTGTCCCTTACTTGTACCTGTAGATGATCCGACCCCGAGTCAAATCGTAGGGGGACAGCTCCACGAGGACCTTGTCCCCCGGAAGGATCCGGATGAAGTTCTTTCGCATCTTCCCCGAGATATGTGCCAGCACTTGATGCTTGTTCTCCAGCTCGACTTTGAACATGGCGTTCGGCAACGGCTCCACGACGGTCGCCATGACTTCGATCGCCTCTTCCTTGGACATGCGGCTCAGACCCCGACCGCCGAGATGGGCGGCTCGATCGAGGCCACGGCGGACTCCACTCGAAACAACTGAGAGAGCTGTCCTCTTCCGAGCACGACTCCGCCGGACCGCCCGATCGCGACCGTATGCTCGAAATGGGCGGAGGCGCTTCCATCCCGTGTCCGGACCGTCCATCCGTCCCGGTCGACCTTGACCTCCGCCCGGCCGAGGTTGAACATCGGCTCGATCGCGATCACCATCCCCGGCTTCAGGATGGCCCCCCGGCCTCCTGGACCATAGTTGGGCACCTGCGGCTCCTCGTGGAGCGCCGTCCCCACCCCATGTCCGACGAAGTCCCGGACGACCCCGTAACCGTGGCGGATCGCCAGGAGCTCGATGGCCGCTCCGATGTCCGAAACCCGCGCGCCGGCCGATGCGGCGGCGATTCCGGCCTCGAGCGCCTGGCGCGTAACCGCCAGGAGCTGCTGCCGCTCGGCATCGATCCGGCCCACCGGAATCGTGCGGGCGGCGTCGCCGTAGTAGCCATCCACGATCGCTCCGCAGTCGACGCCGACGATGTCTCCCTCTTTCAAAGATCGCTTCCCCGGGATCCCATGTACGACTTCATCGTTGATCGAGGTGCAAAGAGTCTTCGGAAACCCCCGGTATCCCAGAAACGCGGGGACTGCCCCCCGGCGCCGAATCTCCTCCTCCGCGATCCGGTCGAGGTCCGCCGTGGTGGCCCCCGGCTGGACGGCGGCTTCGAGGACCTCGAGAGTCTCGAGAACGACCTGCGAGGCCCGCTCGAGCTTGGCGAGCTCGTCGGAACTGCGCAACGTGATCACGCCATCACCCCACGCGCCTTGGAAGCGGTCTCGAAGCCAGCAACGGCGCGGCCGATTCGGTCCCCGATCTCCGCGACGTCGCCGATGCCGTCCACATCGACGAGGACTCCGCGGCTCCGATAGAACCCGATCAGCGGCTCGGTTTTTCGATGGTAAACGCGCAGCCGCTCGAGAATCGTCTCGGGGCGGTCATCGGTCCGGTTCTCCTCCGCCGATCGCCCATGGAGGCGGTCGACGATGACCTCCTCGGGAACCTTCAGGTTGACGGCCGCCGTGATTCCGGCGCCGGGACCCGTCGCCGAGAGGAGACGGTCGAGCTCCCGCGCCTGCTCCGCTGTCCGCGGAAACCCGTCCAGGATGAACCCGCGCCGCGCGTCCGGCTCGGAGAGGCGCTCCCGGATCAGAGAGATCATGACGTCGTCCGAGACGAGCTCGCCCGCGTCCATCGTCGCCTTGGCCTTCAATCCCAGCGGTGTCCCCTCCCTCACGGCCGTCCGCAGCATCTCCCCCGTGGAAACGACGGGGATGCCGAGCGAGCGGGCCAGGATGTTGGCCTGCGTGCCCTTGCCGCTGCCGGGAGGACCCAGGAAGATCAGTCGCATTGCGAGCCCGGATTCCTCGTGGTCACCCAGCCGAAGCCCGCATCAAGAATGGCGTCCAGCTGGTCCATGAATCGAACCTTC